>CAVJKI010000014.1:13914-15954 GCA_963649995.1 Sodaliphilus sp. | reverse complement strand
CCCGCAAACATACCGAATATCCTGCGTGTGTATTCGGCGAGGCTGAAATCCTTTGAAATGACGCACGGCTCATCAGATACCTCGACATCTTCCATACGGTCAACTCTGAAATTGGAAATTGAGCCGTATTTTTCGTAGTAGCCTATGCAGTAGTAGTTCTCGTCCTCCCATGCGAGGTGGTAGGGCGACATTGAATAAAGTCCGTCCGCATTGCGGAAAATCTTTTTCTTCTTTATGTCATAATTGAAATAGTGAAAGGTTATCTTTCTGCCGTTTTCAATTGCTTCATGTATCTTGTTTATGTTGTAATAAATCTTTTTGTTGACGGTTTTGACACGGTTGGCGACAACGATATTTCTTTGCAGCTCGTTTGCCTGATAGTTGCTTGCAAGGTGAGCGATTTTATTGACAAGTGCTCTTGACTTATCCTCCGAAATAAACTTTGAGCAGGCGACAGCGTCCGCTAGGAGCTGTAATTCCTCAAACTCAAAATCACGGGAGGCGAGATAATAACACCTGTTCTTTTCACAGCAAATATCCATACCCATAATATCCCTGAGCAGTTCAATATCAGAGTAAAGAGCTTTGCGCTCAGCGGATACACCGAGGGCGGCAAGCCTTTCCTGTATCTGGACTACAGTGAGCATGTGCTGTTCGTCGGTTTCCTCACGGAATATTTTTTCGATAAAGAGAATCTTTTGCTTCTGGTTTGGTAAACGAGCCATCGATAATTCCTTTCCTGCTTATTCACGCTTTATCTGCATAATTACCGAAATAATCAGAACTGTCGCAAGCAACGCCGAGATGATCACCGTAAAAACGTTGAATGTCTGTATAAGATACGGCACAAGCGACATTGCAAGAGCAATTGACGACAGTACCGTAATCGGCGTTTGACGTTTTCTGCCGAAGAATATCCACAGCAATGAGAGCATAGCCGTTATAGTTGTCATAACGGCGCAGAACATATAATTGAACATGGCGTAGCCGAAGGGCGTCATGTCGAAATATGAGTAGCTTTCAAATCTGAATGCTACGGTACCGTTATCTGCGACTAGCCCGTATTTCAACACCGCACCGAGCGGTAAAAGCTCCATGATTATCGCCGCAATGCAGACAAAGAGCCGTATAACACCGAGTTTTTTCATAATATTTCACCTTGACAGTTTAGTATCTCAGAGAAAAATCACTGCTTTTGTTTTGTTATATAAACTGTCTTCTTCCCATTTAGAAGGATTATTGGCAATATAGTTACAACACCCTAAATAATCTTTATCATTGCGGATTATAATGTTGTAAAACGAGCGTTGAAAAATCTTGGGCTTGATCTGACATAACTTTGTGGTCAGCGATTTAAAAATTCTCACTACATCTGTAACAGATATGCAGTTATTTTTCTCATTGTCATTGAATATAGAAATAATCATGTGGATATGATTTGGCATAATCACATAGTTTTCTATATCTACATCCGTGTATTTGGAATTGATGGCTTTTATCTGCTCCTCTGCAATCTTTCCGAAACGTGTCAATTGTACGGTAGCCGGCTCACTTGCATTTAAAACAACAATATCGGAGAAATAGTTTGCCTTGTTTTGAGTGCAAATGGTAACGAAATACATACCGGCAGAGCTGTAATCGTAATTTTTCAGACGTGTGGGTTTTCTTTTGGGGTAATTATTCATTTCATGTGTACCTTTCAAGAATACCATAGTAATCTTTTCGTAGGGGAGGGGCTTGCCCCTCCTGTAAAAGAAACGAAACAGTTTAAATCGCAGTATTTAATACGGATTCCGCTTTGCAAACAGTGAATGTATAATAAATGATATTCCGGGAGGGGCAAGCCCCTCCCCTACGAATACTGTGAAATGCCGTTTGCTTTTTGAGTTGTTGCGTTATATTGCGACATCTTGTAATCATACGGTGAATGTATAATCAACGGTATATCGGGAGGGGCAAGCCCCTCCCCTACTACGAATACTGTAAAAAGAAACGAAACAGTTTAAATCGCAGTATTTAATACGGATTCCGCTTTGCAAA
>CAVJKI010000014.1:11273-13874 GCA_963649995.1 Sodaliphilus sp. | reverse complement strand
CCCTCCCCTACGAATACTGTGAAATGCCGTTTGCTTTTTGAGTTGTTGCGTTATACTGCGACATCTTGTAATCATACGGTGAATGTATAATAAATGATATTCCGGGAGGGGCAAGCCCCTCCCCTACGAATACTGTGAAATGCCGTTTGCTTTTTGAGTTGTTGCGTTATACTGCGACATCTTGTAATCATACGGTGAATGTATAATAAATGATATTCCGGGAGGGGCAAGCCCCTCCCCTACGAATACTGTTTATCGTGATGTTGCGCAATAAAGATGAACAGTTTTACTTCACCTTAACAAAATGTGCAATATACGATCTGAAATCGCCCCACAGTGACGGAATATCAAAGCCGCTGTTCATCAGAAGCTCTGCGGAGTATACCTTTCCCGTCTGCTCGTGCTTATAATAACAGCCCTTTTCAAGACCTTTCAGCTTAACTCTGTGCAGGAATACGCTTGGCTCCTTGAGGACCTGTACATATTCAAGCAGGGTTTCGCTCTTGTCCTTTGCGACAAACTGCCATGCGTCAAAGCGGTCGTTTGCGAAAGGATCGCCTATTCTATAGTAATCGCCTGTCCTTACAAGCGGATTGTACTTGTTGAATTCTGCGATCTGTTCCTTAATTGCATACTTGTCATCGTCAGAAATTTTTGTAACGTCAAGCTCATAGCCGAATGTACCCGACATTGCAACGTGACCTCTTGTTTCAAACGGAGTGATTCTGCCGACACAGTGGTTGGGGCTGTCGGAAACGTGTGCGCCGAAGCATGAGCAGGGGTAGCACATAGATGTACCGTACTGTATCTTAAGTCTTTCGATAGCATCTGTATCATCGCTTGTCCATATCTGGGGAGAGTAGTAGAGCATACCTGCGTCAAAGCGTGAGCCGCCGCCTGCACAGTTTTCAAGGAGCAGGTCGGGGAAGTCGGTGAGCAGTCTTTCCTGCATCTCATATACGCCGAGGACATATCTGTGCCATATCTCACGCTGTCTTTCGGGAGGGAATACCTCGTTTCCGACCTCGCTGAGCTGTCTGTTCATATCCCACTTTACATATTCGATGTTGGCGCTTGAAAGAATAGCCTTCATCTGATCATAGATATAGTCACGGACTTCTTTTCTTGAGAAATCAAGAACAAGCTGGCTTCTTACAGTCGTGCGGTGTCTGCCGGGAATGTGAATGCACCAGTCCTGATGCTCGGCATACAGCTTGCTGTCGGGGCTTATCATCTCAGGCTCAAACCATATACCGAACTTAAGACCTATCTTGTTGACCTCGTCTACAAGGTGCTTAAGACCGCCCTTTATTTTATCCTCGTTTACAAACCAGTCGCCGAGAGAAGATTTATCATCGTTTCTGTGGCCGAACCAGCCGTCGTCCATGACGAGCATTTCAATTCCGGCTTTCTTTGCCTCTCTTGCAATGTCAAGGAGCTTGTCAGTGTCGAAGTTGAAATATGTAGCTTCCCAATTATTAATGAGTATAGGACGGCGCAGCTCCTTCCACTTTCCTCTTATAAGGTTGTTTCTCATTACATCGTGGAAGTTTCTTGACATCTGACCCAGACCCTCGCCCGAATAGGTCATGATGACCTCAGGCGCCTGGAAGTCCTCGCCCGGCTCTAAGTGCCATGAGAAGTCATACGGATTTATACCGAGAAGCGCTCTTGTCTTTTCATACTGACCTACCTCTACCATTCCGAGGAATGAGCCGGAGTAAACCAGTGCAAAGCCGTAAGCCTCGCCGAAATCCTCAGTTGCGGTATGGTCACACAGTGCAAAGAAGTTATTGTGAGCGTGGCTTGTCGCACCTCTGTTTGAGTCGATCGACTGCTTGCCGAAGCGTATGGGGAAACGCTGTACATGGCGCTCTCTTGCCCATGTACCGTGCAGGGTTATCATATCGTAGTCCATTCTGTCAAGGTCAAGGCTCATTGATATGATACGGCGCAGGTCGATAGCGGCAAGACCCTTGTTTTCAACTCTGACGCTTCTTGTGATAACGTCAAATTTTGGGAATACGCTGTACATGAGCGTAATATCAAGTCCGCTGTGAGGATCATAGCAGAACACCTCGAGCGTCTGCGCCTCGTCGTCTGCGGCATAAGTTGCAGGAAGACCTTTAAGCTTAGGCTTGCCGTTTGAAATTTTGTAATCCTTATAGTAGCACTCGCAGGCGGACATACCGTTTATGTCCATTACCTGCATTGCAGGCTCTCTGAAATCGGCAACGCCCGATGTGGGAAATTCAATAGGTGCGCAGTCAAAGCTGTGAGGACCCATTGCGTCATGTACCGCAGGAACAAAAGGCTCGTCGTTAGGTATACGAAGCATATGGGTAATATCCGTTTCGGGAATATAACCGCCGTAGTACAGATGAAGCAGATTTCTGCTGTCTGTGATATGGAATGCGTAGCTTGATTTTTCGGTGTCAAGCTTGAACACACGCTTGTTTTCGTCAAATACTATAGACATAAATTTTTCCGTCCTTTAACTTATTCGGGATACGACAAGTACCCATATACAATTAATATAACATATTTCCTCAATTTTCTCAATCCTTTTAAGTAAAATTTTAGGCACTTTTCATTTTAAGC
>CAVJKI010000014.1:0-11263 GCA_963649995.1 Sodaliphilus sp. | reverse complement strand
TCTTTATATATAAGGGTGCGTTTTGACCTCTGATTTTGTCAAAAGAAGCAAGGGATTTCTTCGTTAACTTGTTTTTTACTTAATTTAAGTCCGTTAAGTCGTGTAATGCCGTGAGTTTCAATAAATTTTCACATACATTTTAGGCATAATGCACATTGACTTTGAAAAAGTGAAATGTTAAAATAGGTGTGTAAAGTTACATAGCTATGTAACAAAACGAAAAAATAAGTTTTATAGGAGGATTTTTCCAATGAAGTTAAGAAAAATCATGGCTGGCGTTGTAGCTTCTGCTCTCGCAGTAAGCTCACTCGCAATCGCTACAAGCGCAGCCGGTAGCAACAGCTACACAATCGAAAAGGGTATTTTCGGTGTAACAAGCACATCATTCGTAGCTAAGGCAGGCAACGGTGTTATGCTCGCAGGTGACGAGGGTTCTGAATTTGCTTATATCATGGACATCCCCGGTGGCGGTCCCGAAGATGCTGAATCAGCTGAATCTTGCCAGGCAGTTCTCGAGCAGAACTATGACCTTTGGTCAAAGATCGACAAGGTAACAGTTAAGTTCAAGCTGACACTTTCTGCGGATGACGCAGCAGCTATCGAAGCTGAAGAAAAGGACGGCGAAGGCTACTTCACAATGGCATTCCTTCAGCTCGGTAATGCTGCAGGCTGGAAGTGGAATGACTCAGGTTCAACTCCCGACCTCTGCAAGATCACAGGCGGAACAGATGAAGCCGGCAATGTAATCCTCGGCGAAGAAGCTACAGTTGAGTTCAACCCCAAGGCTGCTATTGAAGCTTACGGTAAGACAGATCCTACTTGCGGCGTTCTTAAGATGGGTCTTACAGTTGGTAACAACGGTATCGACGATCTTACATACAACATCGAGTTCACAGATCTCCAGATCGATGGCGACCAGGCTACAATCGACAAGTACACAGAGATCGCTAAGGGCATTGATACATGGGGCGCAATCGGCGGCGGTTCTACAACTCCCGATACAGAAGCTCCTGATACAGAAGCTCCTGACACAGAGGCTCCCGACACAGAGAAGCCCGCTGACAACAAGCCCGTAAACGGCGATTCATCAAAGGACAATGCAGGCACAGGCGTTGAAAGCGTTGCAGTAGTTGCTGGTATCGCAGTTCTCGCTACAGGCGCTGTTATCGTTGCTAAGAAAAGAAAGTAATTTCGGCTTTAAGCAATAAGCGTAAATAAGCAATTTATCCCCCACGGGTGACTGTGGGGGATTTTGTTTTGCCAAAACCCTCTTTGAACGTGCTTTCTCGGACAAAAAGACGAATATAGCTTGGCAAATATAAAAATTTCAGTTGACATTGCATAAAATATATGGTAAAATTAACATGAATTATAGTCCGTGACTATTAAGGGGGGTCAGACTGATGCGCAGATTGATACAGCTTCGCAATAAAAAGGGTTTCACGCTCGTTGAGCTTATAGTTGTTCTTGCAATGATAGGCATATTAACCGCTATAATTTTACCGCTGTCGCTTAATGCCGGAAAACCGCAGGCGGCTGTTGCAAAGGCAAAGAGCTTTTATTTCGGCTCTCAGAGGATATTTATACAATACAGGGCTGACGCACCCGAAAAGGAAAGCGGTTATCTCACTTACCAGAACGGCGCTCTTACATCGACCATAGGTAAGGGCGGATACTTATATGTATGCGCCGTAGCCGAACAGGGCAAGGGCTTTACCGAGCTCAGGCTCTCAAACCTGATAGCGCCCGATGACGGCACAGCCGCAAGCACCGCTCAGGGCTATATCACTATGCGGACGTATGCGACCATGAATTCATCAAGCTCCGACCATGAGCTTCTTGACAAGCTGAATACATTCTCGACAGACGACGATTACGGTTATTATTTCGCACTGGTTGACGATAAATGCAAGGTTATAATGACCTATTGGTGTGAAACGGAAATTGCCGATATAAGCAAATCTACCGATACATCGGCGGCTTTCACCAAAACAGTTATCGAGCCTACCGACAACTATTATGTAGACGGCTATCTGATCGGCGCTTATCCCGAAAGATATTCTATGCTCGGCTATACGATGTTCAATGAGGTCGACCTTCCCGCAGAGGAAGTACCGTCCTCGTCTAGCGACGCTACCGCTACTCCTGCACCGGCAGGTCCGTAATTTCGGATTATCGCACCCACTTTAAAAGGTGGGTGCTTTTTTGTTGCCGATAACGGCAGATTATAGGGCTGCGGCGGTGTTATACCGCAATTAATACGAAATTTAACTGAAATATGGCTTATTACACTTGCAAAAGTATCCGATTTCTGTTATAATGTCTATCGTGTAGGTATAGGCTTTGATTTAATTTTCCATAAAAAGCCATGCTATATAACCATATTATAATAAACCGACGCTGAAAATGCGTGAAAGGTCGTGTTATCAGTGGAACTATTCGGTTCCATCGTCTTTGCCTGAGGGCAATGCTTGATCATAGGAAATTAAACTAAAGGAAAGACAAGGATATGAAAGAACAGTTACAGAATATAAGAGAGCAGGCACTGAAAACAATCGGCGAATGTATTGACGTTAAACAGCTCGACGAGCTGAGAGTAAAGTACCTCGGCAAAAAGGGCGAGCTTACAGCGATATTAAAGAGCATGGGTAAGCTGTCGGCTGAGGAAAGACCCGTTATGGGACAGCTTGCAAACGACGTAAGACAGTCGCTTGAAAGCTTTATTTCCGAAAAGCAGACACAGCTGAAAGCCGCACTCATGGAGCAGAAGCTTAAGAAAGAAACACTTGACGCTACAATGCCCGGCAAACAGCAGGCTATGGGCGTGCGCCATCCGCTTAATATAGTACTGGACGAGCTTAAGGAAATATTCAGAGGAATGGGTTATACAGTTGTTGACGGTCCTGAGGTAGAGCAGACAAAGTACGTTTTCGATATGCTCCTTACAGAGGAGGGACACCCTGCAAGAGATGAGCAGGATACATTCTATATTACAGACGAAATCCTTCTGCGTACACAGACCTCATCCGTTCAGATAAGAACAATGCTTAAGAACAAGCCCCCTATAGCTATCATCAGCCCCGGACGTGTTTACCGTCCCGACGCTGTTGACGGCACACACTCGCCTATTTTCCACCAGTGCGAGGGCCTTGTAATTGATAAGAATATCACATTCGGTGATCTTAAGGGTACGCTTGAAACCTTTGCTAAGCGTCTTTACGGCGATGATGTAAAGCTCCGTTTCCGTCCCCACCACTTCCCGTATACAGAGCCGTCAGCCGAGGTTGACTTACAGTGCTTCAAGTGCGGCGGTAAGGGTTGTCCGCTTTGTAAGGGCGAGGGCTGGATAGAAATGCTCGGATCGGGTATTGTTCACCCCCAGGTGCTTATCAACTGCGGCATAGATCCCGAAGAATACAGCGGTTTTGCTTTCGGTATAGGACTTGAGCGTATCGCTATGATGAGATACAACATAGACGATATGCGTCTGCTGTACGAGAACGATCAGCGTTTCCTCGCACAGTTCAGATAATTGACATTATATAAATACCGATTGAGATCGTAAAAGGAGATATTAACGTGGATTTATCAATGAGATGGCTTAACGACTATGTTAAAGCCGATATGCCTATAAAGGAATTCGTAGCGGATATGACAATGAGCGGTTCAAAGGTTGAAACCTATCATAAGATGTCCGACCCTATAAACAATGTAGTAGTAGCAAAGGTGCTTAAGCTGGAGCGCCACCCCGACAGCGAGAAGCTGTGGATATGCCAGCTTGACGCAGGCAGTGAAGAACCCGTACAGATAGTTACTGCGGCTCAGAACTTATTCGAGGGCGCAATCGTTCCTGCTTGTATGCACAACAGCACAATAGCTGACGGAACAAAGATCACAAAGGGCAAGCTGAGAGGCGTTGCAAGCAACGGTATGATGTGTTCTTACGCAGAGCTTGGTCTTACAAAGGACGACTTTGATTATCCTGTTGCAGAGGACGGTATACTCATACTGAACAATGATCCCGATGTTGATTCTTTCAAAATGGGCATGGATATATGCGAGGCTTTACAGATAGATGATACTATCGTAGAGTTTGAGATAACAAACAACCGCCCCGACTGCCTTTCCGTACTCGGACTTGCACAGGAAGCAAGTGCAACCTTTGATATTCCCATGAATTACACCGAGCCTGCATTCAAGGGTGTTGACGGTGATATTGCAAAGGAACTCAGCGTAAGCGTTGAGAATACAAAGCTTTGCTCACGTTATATGGCGGCTCTTGTAAAGAATGTAAAGATAGGACCTTCGCCCAAGTGGATGGCAAGAAGGCTCAGAGCCAGCGGCGTAAGACCTATCAACAACCTTGTTGATATTACAAACTTCGTAATGCTTGAATACGGTCACCCGATGCACGCATTCGACTTAAGATATGTCGAGGATAACAAGATAGTTATCAGAAACGCAAAAGAGGGCGAAGCGTTAAAGCTCCTCGATGAAATGGCTGAGCCTGTAAAGCTTACTCCCGAAATGCTGATAATCGCAGACGGCAAGAAGCCTATGGCTATTGCAGGCGTTATGGGCGGCGAACACAGCGGTATCATGGACGATACAACAACAGTTGTATTTGAGGCGGCTTGCTTTGACGGCGTATCCGTAAGACGTACCGCAAGAAAGGTCGGCGAGCGTACAGAGGCTAGCTCACGTTTTGAAAAGGGACTCAATCCCGTAAACGCTGAAAAGGCGCTTAAGAGAGCATTACAGCTTATCGAAATACTCGGCTGCGGAGAGGTAGTAAATACTATCATCGATGAAAACCACAGCGAATATGTTCCCGAAAGATTAAAGCACGACTACAAGTGGGTAAACGAGCATTTAGGCTCTGATATAAGCGAGAACGAGCAGATCGAGATTTTAAAGAAGCTTGGCTTCGGCTATGAGAACGGCGAAATAATCGTTCCTCCCACCCGTATAGATATGCACCGCTCATGCGATGTTGCAGAGGAAATTGCCCGTATCTACGGCTACAACAGAATCCCCTCTACTATACCGAAGTTATCCTCACAGGGCAAGAGAACACCCGAGCAGATATTCGAGGACAAGGTTATTTCACTTGCACTGGCACTCGGATTCTATGAGGTAATGACATACAGCTTTATTTCACCTAAGGACTACGAAATGCTCCGTATGGACGAAAAGTCAAGAAAGAGCGTTGTTTTAAGACGTCCGCTCGGTGAAGATACAAGCGTAATGCGTACAACGGCACTCACTTCAATAATGGAAGTCGTAAGAAGAAACTGGAGCAACAGAAACCTTGCAGGCAGATTCTTCGAGATCGCAAGAGAGTATTTCCCGACAGGCGAAAATCAGCTCCCTGTTGAGCGTGATGTTCTGTGCTATTCGCTCTACGGAAACGGCGAGGACTTCTTCACCGCAAAGGGCGTTGCCGAGGAAGTAATGGCAAAGCTCGGTGTAAAGAATGTTGTTTACACTGCTGAAAAGAACAACCCGACATTCCACCCCGGCAGATGTGCAAAGGTTACCGTAAACGGTGAGCTTATAGGCTATGTAGGTCAGCTTCACCCTGAGGCTGCCGCAAACTTCGGAGTTAACACTGAGGTTTACTGCGCTACGCTCAGCATGGAAGTAATGTTCAACAATGCCGACAGCGATGTTAAGTACACCGCTCTGCCCAAGTTCCCCTCAACATACAGGGATCTGAGCCTTGTGTGCAAGGAGGATATGCCGAGCGGAGATATAGTTGCGGTTATTGAAAAGACAGCAAAGCACCTTGAGGCTGTACGTCTGTTCGATATGTACAAGGGCGAACAGGTACCCGCAGGCATGAAGAGCCTTTCTTATAAGCTGATACTCAGAAAGAAGGACGCTACTCTCACAGACGATGAGGCGGACGCAGTTGTTGCAAAGGTACTGAAGGCACTTGAAGCGATCGGCGTTACATTGAGATAACCGTTTGCAGTAAAATACGGCAAGATATAATCGGGGCACAGCCCCTTATAGTAAACAGTAAGGAGAAAAGCAATGAATCATTTTAAAAAGCTGGTAGCGGCAATATGCGCCGCAGCAATTACATTAAGCGTTGCAGGCTGTGCAGATGTATCTACTATAGGTACAGTAGACGACCAGACGATAAGCGCAGGCATTTATCTGCTGTATGAGCAGTCAGCCATAAGCGAGGCTCAGCAGGAGGTTGACGATCAGCTGACAGCTATGGGTACAAGCTCATCAAGCATTGAGAATTTCAGCTACTACAACTACAATGTACAGGACAAGACATTCTCACAGTATGTTCAGGACCGTACACTGGAGCAGGTAAAGCAGTATGTTGCTATACAGAATAAGTTTGACGAACTGAAGCTTACTTTGACAGACGAAGAAAAGAACGAGGTCAAAACCTCTGTCAAGAAGATGTGGGATACAGAAATCACATATTACGGATACAGCACAGGAACGACCTACGGCGAGAATTATGAAAGCGCCGGTATAAGCAAGAAGTCGTATGAAGCTGTACAGCTTGTCAACAAGATGAGCAACAAGGTGTTTGACGCTTATTACGAGGAGAACGGTATATCCGCTACAGATGAAAAGGATATTGCCACATACTTCTATGATAACTACGGCAGATTCCAGATCATACAGGTTTCTCTTACAGAGGGCAACGGCGATAAGATAACGACTGACGAAGGCAAGAAGGCTAAAAAGGAACAGGCTCAGGGCTATGTTGACAGACTGCTTGCAGGTGAGGATTACGACACGGTTTATCATGATTATGAAGAACTTGTAGCCAAGGAAAAGGCTGACGCAGAGGCAGAGAGCAATTCAGGCGCTTCTTCAACCGTATCCTCTGAGGCTTCATCAACAGCTTCTTCAACAAGCGAAACGGCATCGGACGATACAACAAGCAGTGGTTCTTCTGACAGCGAAGAAGAAACTCACGACCATGAATTCCTGCTTAGCAAGACTGATACATCTCCCAGCGAAGAATTTATAAAGTGGGCGTTTGAGCTTGACACGGATAAGGGCGGAGTTTATGAGGACGACAGCGTTTATTATGCCGTAGTACGCCGTGACATCGCAGAGCGTGAGGACTGGCTTCTTGAAAACCACAGCAATATACTTCATCTTATGAAGGATGATGATTACAGCGCTATGCTCAATGAAACAGCCAAGGATTATACGCTTGACCTCAACAACGACGCACTCAACAAGTATAAGCCTGAGAATTTAAAGAAGTAATTAAGGCGTAAATAGAATATATGCGGTCAGAGCAATACTCTGACCGTTATTTTTCGGAAAGGACAATGCACCATGATAGTATTATCCGGTAATGATATTTCGGTATCTTTCGGCGGAGAAACGCTGTTCCGTAATGTGAATTTCCGTCTTGAAGAAAACGGCAGGGCAGGACTTGTCGGGGTAAACGGCTGTGGTAAGACTACGCTGATGCACGTCATAAACGGCAAGCTTGAGCCGGAAAGCGGTAGTATAAGCAAGGCGGCGGGCATAAAGATAGGTTGTATGGAGCAGTATGTTATCCGTGACGACAGTCTGACCCTGTACGATGAGGTGCTGGAGATATTCCGTCCGCTTATTGATTTGGAAAATGAGCTTGCGGATATTGCGGTAGCGATCGATACGGGCGACCACAGCGAACAGACGCTTTCAAAGCAGATGCAGTTGCAGGAAAAATTTGAGCGTGACGGCGGTCTGACATACAAATCATTGACCTCGTCCGCACTTATCGGATTGGGATTTCCCGCAGAAAGCTTCGATAACCCGATAAGCGTACTCAGCGGAGGACAAAAGAGCAAGGCGCAGCTTGCAAAGCTGTTGTTGTCGGGAAGCAATATACTCCTGCTTGACGAGCCTACAAACCACCTCGACATCACGGCTTGCGAATGGCTTGAAAAGTTCCTTACGGAATATAAGGGTGCATATATCGTAATTTCGCATGACCGTTATTTCCTCGATAAGGTCACAAATACGACTTTTGAAATGGAAAATAAGACGCTCCATGAATATAAGGGCAACTATACCCGCTATCTTGATTTAAAGGCTGAGGCGAGAGAGGCACAGCAGAGGGTATACGACAGAACGGTAAAGGAAATCAGCCGTATTGAGGGTATTGTCGAACAGCAGAAGCGCTGGGGGCAGGAGCATAATTTCATCACAGCGGCATCAAAGCAGAAGCAGGCGGACAGGCTTAAGGAAACGCTTGAAAAGCCGGAGGATCTGCCGGAAGCGATAAAGTTCTCTTTCAGAGCGAAAGATGGCGGTGCAAAAGATGTAATTATCGCAAAAAATCTGTCCAAAGCATTTGACGGGGTTACGGTTTTCCGCAACGCCGAGCTTGATATTAAGAGAAACACCACAACATTCATACTCGGTGAGAACGGTTGCGGTAAGACAACACTGCTTAAGATACTTATGGGACAGTATCAGGCTGATAGCGGAAAGTTTAAACTGGGCAATAATATACAGTGCGGATATTACGACCAGGCGCAGACCGACCTTGATCCGTCAAAGACGGTGCTTGACGAGGTGTGGGATAAGTATCCGAGAATGACGCAGACAGAGGTGCGCTCGGCACTGGCGCAGTTTTTGTTCAAGGGCGAGGACGTATTCAAGAATGTGGGCAAGCTGAGCGGCGGCGAGAAAGCAAGAGTATCGCTGCTTAAGCTGATGCTCAGTAAAGCGAATATGCTTCTTCTTGACGAGCCGACCAACCACCTTGATATACATTCGAGAGAGGCACTTGAAAATGCACTTGCTAACTACGGCGGAACACTGCTTATCGTATCGCACGACCGTTATCTTATAAATAAGCTTGCCGACAGGATCGTATGGCTCGATAAGAACGGCACGGTCAACATTGACGGAAACTACGATAAATACATTGAGCTGAAAGAGGCTAAGGAGCAGACCGAACAGATTGCTCAGACGAAAAGCGTTACCGAAGCAAAGAAAAACGATTATAAAGAGCGTAAGGAGCGTGAAAGTACGCTCAGGAAGCTGAACGGTGCGTTAAAGCGTTGCGAGCAGGCGATAGGAGAAGTCGAGCGGAAAACAGCGGAGCTTGCAGAACAGATGTCAAAGCCTGAGATAGCGACAGACTATGAAAAGACAAGCAAGCTCGCCGAGGAAATAGCGGATCTCAAAGAAAAAGAGGACGAGCTGACAGCTGAGTGGATGGAACTCAGCGAGCAGATCGAATCGTTTACATAAGTTACACTTAAAATTTAGGTAATTATAAATTTGTTTAGTTAAAAAAATCGACGAAATTCTTTGTGCAATTTTTACAAAGTTTGATTAAGAAGATTAACGAATTAGCTAAATTAAGTTATAAGTTTCGTCAATGTGGAAAACGTTTACATCAAAAATAGCAAAGTTAGCGGACAAAAAATCAACATATTGTGCAGGCAAAAATTATGTTCGGCAATTTTAACAAAATTTAAACTGTAAGTTTGTAACTATTAGACAAGCACAATTTCGATTTGTAAAGAAAACCAAAATCGGTGCGGCAATGTGAAAGTTCTTTTATCAACCTTGACAGTGGGGTGATAATTTGGTATAATTACTACGTTATAGCCCCCGGTGTCGCTTTGTACATTATTTCTAAATACACCGTTTTTACAGCCGAAAACGAATACGGTAATTGTGCATTTGGTACAAAAAGCTGATGAAACAAGTTACGGGGCGTTTAAGGGCTTACGGACTTTTTTGAGGATCGGAACTACTTATGGAAACGATTTTAAGAGCGGAAAACATATCGAGAAGTTTCAAAATAAACGACAATACGACAGTTGACGCTTTAAAGGATATAAATCTTGAGGTCGAAAGGAACAAGCTTGTTGTGCTGAGAGGCAGATCGGGTTCGGGCAAGACTACGCTGATAAATATATTGGGTGCGCTTGACCGTCCGACGGGCGGCGACGTGTACTTTGACGGCAACAGGATCACGGGGCTTACCGATAAGGAAATGGATAAGCTCAGAAGAAACGACATGTCGTTTGTTTTCCAGTCTGTAGCGCTTATTCCCACTATGACCGCTTATGAAAACGTCGAGTTTGCAATGCGGCTTGTCGGAATGCCTTATGCAGAGCGTGTAAAGCGTGCGAAGGAATGTCTTGTAAGAGTAGGTCTTGAAAAGCGTATGCATCACAGACCCGGAGAGCTTTCGGGCGGTGAACAGCAGAGAGTTGCGATCGCAAGAGCGATCTCGCATAAGCCCAAGCTTATATTTGCCGATGAGCCTACAGCGGCGCTTGATATGCCGACAGGTCTTGCGGTAATGAATCTGTTCAAGGAGCTTGTACATACAGACGGGCTTACAATAGTGATGACAACTCATGATACTGCGATGATGGAGCAGTGCGATGTAGTTTATACACTTGATGACGGACGCATAACAGACGTAAGAAAGCAGGTGGAGTGATGCCTCAGAGAATGATGCTTGCACCGCCCGAAAACGTGATGGTGCAATGCGAGAACCTTGTCAAGATATATAAGACCACGGACGTTGAGGTTATGGCTTTGCAGGGTCTTGACCTTACGGTAGAGCGTGGAGAGCTGATGGGAATAGTCGGGGCGAGCGGAAGCGGTAAATCAACACTGCTGAATATGCTCGGAGCGCTCGATAAGCCGTCAGCGGGAAGTCTTTACGTCGACGGTAAGGATTTACTTAAATTCGACGAAAAAGACCTGATAAAGTATAAGAGAGAAACGGTAGGCTTCGTTTGGCAGAACAACGCCAGAAACCTTATACCGTATCTTACGGCGATACAGAACGTTGAAATGCCGCTGTTGCTTTCGGGACACAAAAACCGACGGGAAAGAGCGGAGGAGCTGCTCGACATGGTGGGGCTGTCAGCGAGAAAAAACTCGCTTCTCGGTCAGCTGTCGGGCGGTGAACAACAGCGAGTGGCTATCGCAATAGCGCTTTCAAATAATCCGAGCCTGCTTCTTGCCGACGAGCCTACGGGTGCGGTCGATACCAAGACGGCGGCTATGGTATTAGATGTTTTCAAACAGCTCAATCGTCAGATGGGCGTTACCATTATAATAGTAACTCACGATACAAATCTGTCGAAATCGATCGACCGTGTAGTCGCTATCCGTGACGGACGTACATCGAGCGAGATGCTGAGAAAGAAAACAGAGATTCTCTCATTCGGAGAACTCGAAAAGATGAGCGAACAGCAGCGTGCAGAGCATGAAAAGCTTATGCAGCAGAGCGGTTCGGATC
>CAVJKI010000013.1:0-16252 GCA_963649995.1 Sodaliphilus sp. | reverse complement strand
AACCGTTTCACAGCACAAGCTTGCAAACCGCAGTACAGGTATTATCATGAATGCAAAGACAGGCGCTATAGTTGCTATGGCAACAGCACCCGGCTTTGACCCGAATGATCCGTCGTATGTCTACTTTGAAAGCGACAGACAGGTGCTGGCACAAATGTCGGCAGACAAGAAGTCCGAAGAAGAAATATTGAAGCAGAAGCAGGAAATATGGGGCAAGCAGTGGCAGAACAAGGCTGTCAGCGAGCTTTACATTCCCGGCTCGGTATTTAAAATGTTCACTTGCGCCTCGGCTCTTGAGGAAGAAGTGGTTTCGCTTGACAGCACGTTTGAATGTTCGGGCGTTGCCGATGTTGCGGGAACTAAAATACGCTGCTGGAATGTCGGCGGACACGGTGTATCCACTCTTACCGAGGCGATGATACGTTCGTGCAACCCTGCGTTTATCAAAATAGGTCAGCTGTTGGGTGTTGAAAAATTCAGCAAATACTTTGAGGCTTTCGGATTTACCGAAAAAACAGGTATTGACCTGCCCGGCGAGGCTGATTCGCTTTATGTAAAGGAATCGGACATGGGTATAGTAGAGCTTTCGAGTTCGGCGTTCGGTCAGACGACAAAGGTAACTCCTATACAGATGGTAACTGCGGCGGCAGCTGTAGTCAACGGCGGCAAGCTTGTTACGCCTTATGTTGTCGATAAGATAATCGACAGCGAGGGTAACGTGGTAAAATCCGCACAGACGGTAGTAAAGCGCCAGGTAATCAGCGAAGAAACAAGCGCAACCATGCGCCAGATACTTGAAAACGTAGTAACCGCAAACGGCGGCGGTAACGCTTATATGAGCGGTTATCGCATAGGCGGCAAGAGCGGCACATCGGAAAAGATAGATGATTATAACAGCGGCAAGACCCCTGAGCTGAGGTATGTTGCAACGTTCTGTGCAATAGTTCCTATAGACGACCCTGAATATGTAATGCTTGTTGTCTGCGACGAGCCGACATCGGGCTACATTTACGGAAGCGCCATTGCGGCTCCTGTAGTATCGGCTGTATTCAAGGAAGGTCTTGAATATATGGGCATTTATCCGCAGTATACGGCAGACGAGCTTGCTCAGCAGGATGTAACGGTACCGTGGGTAGGAGGCTATAACAGTATAAGAGCCGAGGCTCAGCTTACAGCCGCAGGTCTTAAAGCCGAGTGCATCGGAAGCACGGACGGTACTGAGGTAACAGGTCAGGTGCCGTCGGCAGGTACTGTATTGCCCAGCGGAAGCACGGTTATGCTGTACATGGGCGATATTCCCCTGTCGGATTACAGAATGTCTACAGTACCCAGCGTAATAGGCATGACTGTAGAGGAGGCAAACAAGGCACTCAGCGAGGCGGGACTTAATATAAGCATCAGCGGTGCGGCTACAGGCAGTGAAGCAAACGCGGTAAGCCAAAGCATCAATTCAGGACTTACTGTTTACAGAGGTTCTGTTATAGAAGTAAACTTCCTTGTAAACAACGAAACAGGCTGATATTATCGGCTGATTTGAGATTAATCCTGACAGGAGTGGGTATTATCAGACTGTATGATATTTGTCCCGAAGCCGAAAGGGCAGGGATCGAAAATGCCGATGTTGCCGCAGTGACGGACAGCACGGCGGAAGTAAAGCCCGGCAGTATATTCGTGTGCATAAAGGGCGCAAGGTTTGACGGTCATAAAGCGGTTGAGGAAATGCTCGGAAAAGGCGCTGTGATGATAGTTGCCGACCATGATATAAAATGCGGTAAGCAGCTTGTTGTGAGTAACACAAGGCTTTATTTGGCAAGATTACTGTCACGCTTTTACGGCGAGCCTGCAAAGAAATTCGGATTGCTTGCCGTGACGGGAACTAACGGCAAGACAACGACTGCGCATTTTGTAAAGCATATTCTGAATGAGCTTGGTAAAAAGTGCGGCTGTATAGGAACGGCGGGAAACGATGTCTGCGCCGATAAGCCGAAGCCGTCACAGCACGGAACTCCTACAGTTCCGAGAGCTACGGTGCTTTATTCGTGGTTTGACGAAATGGTAAGGAACGGTGCTGATTACTGCGTAATGGAGGCAAGCTCGCAGGCGCTTGACCAGTATCGGATCGGTGATGAGAAAATTGCGGTTGCCGGCTTTACGAATCTTACCCGTGATCACCTTGACTATCACGGAACTATGGAAAACTATTTTCAGGCGAAAAGACGGGTTTTCACGATGTGCACGACTGCGGTAATTAATATTGACGATGATTACGGCAAAAGACTTGCAGAGGAATTTTCGGATATTGCGCTGAGCTACAGTGTTAAAGGCAAAGCGGATTATTATGCGGAATATATAAGGATGAGCGCAACAGGCACATCATTCATGCTTGTAAACGAGTGTGAAAAGACGGCTTGTCGGGTCAATATCAATATGACGGGGCTGTATAATGTGCAGAATGCGATATGCGCTGTGGCAATGGTGTCGGTGCTCGGCTATGATATGGCAAAATGTGCAGAGGCGCTCGGAAATCTGTCGGGAGTGGACGGCAGAATGAATGTTGTTTATCGCGGCGATTTCACCGTTATAACCGATTACGCACATACCGACGACGCACTTATAAAGGTCCTGTCAACTCTTAAGGAGGTCACGAAAGGCAGACTTATCTGCGTGTTCGGAGCGGCGGGCGACAGAGATAAAGAAAAACGCCCGATGATGGGAAAGGCCGCAGAGGATTATGCGGATATACTTGTGATCACATCTGATAATCCCGCACATGAGGAACCCTGCGAAATAATAAAAGAAGTGCTTTCGGGTACCTGCGGAAAACGTCCGTGCAAGTGCGTTACAGACAGACGTGAGGCTATAGCCTATGCGCTTGATATTGCAGAAAGGGACGATGTGGTAATTCTGTGCGGCAAGGGACATGAAACCTATCAGATAATCGGCGACGAATATCAGCCGTTCAGTGAAAAGGAAATAGTTAATGATATAATGAATAGGAAGGGAAACTGATATGAATATTCCTGCTACCGTAATAACCGCAGTGCTTTGCTTCTGTATCACCGCACTGCTCGGATTTGTGGCGATACCTGCGCTTAAAAGGCTTAAATTCGGTCAGACGATACTTGATATTGGTCCTGCATGGCATAAGTCAAAGAACGGCACTCCGACTATGGGAGGCATAATGTTTATTGCGGGCGTTGTCATATCGTTTGCGGCAGGCATTGCAATAATGTGGGCAAGCGGCGCAATAAGCATGGACGGGGTCGGCTCGCAAAACCTTGCAAAGGCAATTTCAGCAGTAATTATGGCTTTGCTGTTCGGCTTTGTGGGATTTGTCGATGACCTCATCAAGGTGAAGAAAAAGCAGAATGAGGGACTTAAGCCCATGCAGAAGATAATCATGCAGGTGCTTATAATTGCCGCATTCTTTACTTCTCATATAATTGCGGGCGACAGCTCGACAGTAATAGATTTTCCGTTTTTGGGACAGGTGGATTTCGGCATTTTTTATTACATTGTAATGGGTCTGGGTATTCTTTATCTTGTCAATGCGGTCAATCTGACCGACGGTGTGGACGGTCTTTGTTCTTCGGTAACGCTTGTATACTGTGCGGCTTATGTGGTGATATGCTCGTTTGTCGGAATGGCTGAAATGGGTTTGGTAGCCGCAGCAGCAGGTGCAGGCTGTCTTGGATTTATGGTATGGAATCTTCACCCTGCAAAGGTTATGATGGGCGATACGGGGTCTATGTTCCTCGGCGGTATAGTGACCGCTGTGGGAATAGGCACGGGTACTGAATTTGTAATGGTTATATGCTGTGCGGTATATATATGGGAAGCGCTTTCCGTACTGATACAGATGACTTATTTCAAGATAACAAAGGGCGAGCGTCTTTTCAAGATGACACCCATACACCACAGCTTTGAGATGAGAGGCTGGAAAGAGGGCAAGATAGTGACGGTGTTCTCACTGATAGAGCTTTTTGCTTGCTCGGTCGGAATATTACTTCAGTATTTCGGAAACTGATAATCGGAATTTTACGAAGGGAGGGATTATTGTGTCGGATAAGAACAGGCTCAGCTATGAGCAAAGAAAAGCCATGTATGAGCAGAATATCCGTGACACGGACGGCAGGCGTCACGTTGACAAGCTTCGTGATGTTCCTGATATAAACAGCGGAAGTGAAAATGAAAATCCCTCGGCAAAGCGCAGAGCGCAGAGAATACAGCTTACTCCGCCGAAGCGTGAGCCTGAACACGAGCAGAATACTGCGCCTGCAAAAACACAGTACAGCCCCAATGTCCGTGAGATGGCGCTGGCATGGCGGCAAAGACACCCGAAAATAGCCGCTCCGTTAATGGAATATCTACCTAACAGCAAACGAGGCAGATTTGATCTGCCGCTTTTTACGGTCGTATTGATACTTCTGGTAATGGGTATAGTCATGATGTCGTCCGCAAGCTATGCTTATGCTCTTAAGGAAGAAGGCAACAGCTTTGCTTATGCTGAAAAACAGCTCGTTGCCGCAGTTATCGGATTTATAATCATGATAATCCTTTCAAGGATCGATTACCGTATGTGGGTACGCCCGATAAAGCTGCTCGGAAGAAGCAATGATAAAGCGGTGAACGGCAACGGACTAAACGGAGCAATGCTGTTCTATCTGTTCAGCTGTGTTCTTATGGTAGCCGTTTTGTTTGTCGGTGATGCGGTAAGCGATGCAAGAAGATGGATAACGATTTTCGGAGTGCAGATACAACCGTCTGAGCTTCTGAAAGTCGCCTGCATTATTCTTATGGCATATATGCTTCAGAAAAACTACGAGTACCGCTCCAAGGCATGGCTCGGATTCTTCAAGTATTGGCTCGTTATTATACCTGCGTGCCTTCTCTGTCTTGCACAAAGACACGTTTCCGCAACGATACTGATCATTGCTATAATATTTGTAATGATGTTTGTCGGCGGTTGTAACCGAAAAGGCCTTATCATGTTTGTTATAGTGGCGGTGATAGGATTTATTCTGATAGTTTATGTGTTCAAGTGGGAATACCTGACCGACAGACTTACAAGCTGGCTTCACCCGTTTTCAGATGCGGGAGATACGACATATCAGACATCACAGTCGCTGATCACGATAGGTTCGGGCGGCTGGTTCGGTCTGGGACTCGGCAACTCACGGCAGAAATATTACTATCTGCCCGAAAGCCAGAACGACTTTGTTTTCTCGATTATCTGCGAGGAGCTTGGCTTCTTCGGCGGAATGACTGTTATTTTGCTTTTTGTTTTATTTGAAGTCAGAGGATTTTTCATAGCCGCAAGAGCAAAGGATAAGTTCGGCTCGTTAGTGGCGCTCGGAATTACATTGCAGATAGGCTTGCAGGCAATACTGAATATAGGCGTTGCTTGTAATGCAATACCGAATACGGGTATTTCGCTTCCGTTTTTCAGCTACGGACGAAGCGCATTGCTGACACAGCTTGCGGAGGTAGGAATACTGCTGAGTATATCAAAGGACGCAGACACCTGATACTGAAAGGATAAGACTATGAATGTAGCTTTTGCGGCAGGAGGAACGGGTGGACATATAAACCCGGCACTTGCGATAGCGGATAAATTAAAGGAAGTTTTTCCTGAAACAAATATACTGTTCATCGGCTCTCCCGACGGGCTTGAATCAAAGCTTGTGAAAAAAGCGGGATATGATTTTGCACCTGTAAAAATGGCAGGTATTCAGCGCAAGCTGACGCCGCACAACATAAAGCTTAATATTCAGGCGGTGCATTACTACCTCAGTGCAGGAAAGCGTATAAAAAAGATATTTGACGATTTTAACCCCGACCTTGTTATAGGCACGGGCGGATATGTTACGGGAACGGTGCTTAAGACGGCGATAAAAAGCGGAATAAAGACCGCATTGCACGAAAGCAATTCATTGCCCGGCGTATCAGTGAAAATGCTTGCCTCAAAGGCGGATCTTGTAATGCTTGGCACTGAGGACGCAAAAAAGCACCTCGGCGAGTGCAAAAGGTGCGTTGTTACAGGTAACCCCTTGCGAAACAATATACCCATTGAGGAGAAGTCTGCGGCAAGAAAAAGACTTGGACTTCCCGACTGTCTGACTATCCTTTCGGCAGGCGGAAGCCAGGGTGCATCAAGACTTAATGAAGCTGTGGTTCATCTGCTGGCGTATGAGCAGAAAAAGGGCAATATAAATCATATCCACGGCTACGGAAAGCACGGCAGGGACACGTTCATGCAGAGCCTTGGCGAAAACGGCATTGATGCTGAAAATCCGCATTTTATCATTAAGGAATACATCGACAATATGTACACCTGTATGTGTGCAAGCGATCTCATAATCACAAGAGCAGGTGCTATGACCCTGACTGAAATAATGGCTATAGGCAGAGCTTCGATACTTATACCTTATCCTTATGCCGCCGAAAATCATCAGTATTATAATGCACTGACGTTACAGAACGCCAACGCAGGCAGAATAATCGACGACAAGGAACTGACGGGAGCGGTGCTTATTGATACTGTCAATAAGCTTGCAGATGACCCTGAGCTTTTAAAGCTTATGAGTGAAAATGCCGCCAAGCTTTCAAAGCATGATGCGGCAGGAGTTATATTGCGTGAGATCACCGAGCTTATGGGATTGAAATAAGAGTATCACCTTATCACCTCAAACAGCATAATATGAAGAAAAGCTATGAGAGGGTGATATTTTGGATAAACAGAAGCTTATCATAAACGGCGGACACAGAATAGAGGGCGAGCTTGCGCTTCACGGCGCAAAAAATGCGGCGCTTCCTATTCTTGCGGCAACTGTACTCATAAAAGACGGCGAATGTATAGTACATAACTGCCCGCGGCTTACAGATGTCGATGTGGCACTGCGCATACTGTCACATATAGGTGTGCGGTGCAGGCGTGACGGAAGCACAGTGTTTTCAAATGCTTCTGCAATAAGCAACTGTGAAATACCTGTAAAGCTAATGCGGGAAATGCGGTCATCCATAGTGTTTCTCGGCTCGGTGCTGGGCAGAACGGGACATTGCAGAATGTCGTATCCCGGCGGCTGTGAGCTTGGACCCAGACCTATAGATCTGCACCTTTCGGCGCTTCGCAGTATGGGAGCTGTGATAGAGGAAACTCACGGATTTCTTGATTGTACTGCACCGAAGGGCCTTACGGGTACGAATATTTCGCTTTCGTTTCCGTCTGTCGGGGCGACCGAAAACATAATGCTTGCGGCTGTTACCGCAAACGGAGTTACTGAAATCAACGGAGCGGCAAAAGAGCCTGAAATAACCGATCTTGCCGATTTTCTTATATCGTGCGGAGCTGAGATAAGCGGCGCAGGCACGGAAAGAATTATAATAAGGGGCAAAGCCGCACTCAGCGGTGCGGAGCATAGGGTGATTCCCGACAGAATAGCGGCGGTAACTTATTTATGCTGTGCGGCTGTTACGGGAGGCGAGCTTATACTGAGCGGCGCTGATATTTCGCATATCGGTGCGGTGACACCCGTATTGAAGGAAATGGGCTGCAGGGTTTATTCTTTCGGCAGTGACAGCATATATATAAAAGCGCCCGAAAGGCTGAAATCACCGCATACGATAAGGACTATGCCTTATCCTTATTTCCCGACAGACGCACAGGCACCGTTAATGGCGGCTTGTACAGCGGCTGAAGGAACTGCGGTATTTGTGGAAAATATATTTGACAACCGTTACCGCCATGTCAGCGAGCTTCTGCGCATGGGCGCAAGAATAAAGACCGAGGGCAGGGTCGCAGTTGTGCAGGGAGTCAGAAAGCTGTCGGCGGCGGAGCTTGTTTCGCCCGATTTAAGAGGCGGAGCGGCGCTTGTGATTGCGGCGCTTTGTGCTGACGGAACATCGTCGATAGGCGGAGTGGCGCATATTGACAGAGGATATGAAGCAATAGAAAAATCGCTTTACAGCGTGGGAGCAGATATAAAAAGAATTTAAAATAAAGGAGGTGCGAAAATGGCTGATATTTCACAGAAGGATAAAAACGGTATGTGGGCAGAAATGCCTCCGTCAAAAAAGAAACATATCCGCGAACAAAACCGGCCTTTACCCGCACCCGAAGATGAGAGCAAAGTAAAAGGAAAATCAAATAAAAAAAGCAGATCCGAAGCAAAAAAGAAAAAATCCGATAAAAAGAACAATGCTGAAAAACCCGCAAAAACTCAAAAGGGCAACAATAATAAAAAGCCTGCTGCAAAGGTCACGGAAAAAAGCGACAGACAGCTTCCGAAACGTATTCCGAGACAGAATAACGGCGGTGATATACCGCAGTTTCTGAGCGAAAACACGAGAACAGATATACCCGTTGTGAAGCCCGTGGATATACAGAACAGAGTGCTTCGCAATAAATCAAGGGGTAAAAGTGAAAGCAGGGAGAAAAAACACAGAAAGCGACTTTCTGCTTACATAGTTTATTATATAATTTTCGGAATACTCGCTTTTGTTATTCTGGCGGTGCTTTCCACTACCGTGCTTTTCAACCTTTCAAAGTACAGAATAAGCGGTGAAACGGTATATACCGAGCAACAGATAATAGATGCCACTGGGGTAAGCATCGGAGATAACCTTATCCTTATGGACGCAGGCGCTGTCAGGGAAAGACTGATAGAAGCCTTACCTTATGTCGATAAGGTCGAGGTAAGCAGAAATATATTCACCTGTGCGCTTGATATTAAGCTCAATCAGGCGACAGCTGTGGCGAATGTAAAGAAAAATGATATTTATTATCTTGTCAGCGAAAACGGACGGATAATGAACGCCGAGCTGAAAAAACCTGAAAAAAGCTGTGTGACGGTGCTTGGCTTTGATCCTGAGTATGCTGTGTCGGGCGACTTCCTGTCCGTTACCGATGAGGGAAGCCGTAATATGCTGAGCAAGCTTTTGAGAGCGGTTAAGACGTATGATGAAATAGACGATGAGAACGAGTACGAAGCTCAGCAAAAATATGACTGCGTATTTTCTCTTATAAATATCTGTAAGGAAGCAGGACTCAGCGAGCATATAAAAACGATTGATGTAACAAGTATATACAGCATACTGCTCAGTTATGACAACAAGCTTACGCTTGAGCTGGGCGATATTAACGACGCAAAGCTCAAGCTTACTGTAGCAAAGAATCTTATTGACAAGGGAGAGTTTGACGGCGAAAAGGGTACGCTTGTATTATCACAGCTGAGTGAAAATACTTATAATATGAAGGTTACATTCAGACCCGAATATGAGGATACGAGCAGTAATGACACCTCCTCAAAAGATGAAACAAGCACAGGTGACACCAATACATCTCAAAGCGAGCCTGATCCCTCGGATACAGAATCAAATGAGGAATCTGTGCCGGAAACAGAGCCTGACGATACGGCAGATACTGAGCCTGCTCCCGAACCGGAACCGGAACCTGATCCAGAACCCGATCCTGAGCCTGACGGCGCAGACGAGCATGAACCCGATCCTGCAACAGATACTGAGTTGTCCGAAGATACCGAGCCAGCATCGGAAACCGAAGCGGAAGCCTATACCGAGCCTGATACGGTTTATGAATAATTTAAGAGGATAATTCGGCGAAACAAGCGTAAAAACCCAAGATGTTGTGGTAATTTACGGGCATTGCTCAAATTATAATGATATTTTTCTATAAAACGCTTGCAATTGAATAAAGAATCTGTTAAAATATTATAGTAGACAGTTTTATCTGTAAATAAAACGGAGGAATGCAGAAAATGAACTTTGATTTCGATGATGAAGAGTTTGAGCGTGACGTCAAGATAAAAGTAGTAGGCGTTGGCGGCGGCGGCGGAAACGCAGTAGAGAACATGGTCAGAAACAACGTTGAAGGCGTTGATTTTATCATAGTAAACACTGATGTGGCAGCCCTTAAATCCAAGGACGGCAACACCATGGAGCGTGTACAGATAGGCAGAAAGACTACCAAGGGTCGAGGCGCAGGCGGAAAGCCTCCCGTAGCGGCTGAATCTGCCAAGGAAAACAGCGACGATATTACAGAAGTACTTAAGGGTGCATCGCTTGTGTTCGTAGCGGCAGGTATGGGCGGCGGCACAGGTACAGGTGCGGCTCCTGTTATCGCTCAGATTGCTAAGGATATGGGTATACTTACAGTCGGCGTTGTTACAAAGCCTTTCGACTTTGAAAGAGAGTTCAAGATGAACCTTGCGCTTCAGGGTATCGCCGAACTCAGAAAATATGTTGACGCACTTATCATAGTACCTAACCAGAGATTACTTACAATCAAGGAAAAGAATATTTCTATCAAAGCGGCATATGCAATGGTAGATAATGTGCTTTATCAGGCAGTAAAGGGAATTTCCGACCTTATCACACAGGACGGTATTATCAATATTGATTTTGAGGACGTAAGATCTACGCTTGAGGACGCAGGCGACGCTCATATGGCTATCGGCCACGGCAAAGGCGACAACCGTGCCGAAGAAGCAGTAGCAGAGGTAGTAAACAGCCCCCTGCTCGAAACATCTATTCAGAATGCAGGCAAGCTGCTTGTAAACCTCACAATGTCAGAGGATACGCCGCTTGATGATGTTGAAAAGGTTATGCAGCTGCTCACACAGTCAGCCGCTAAGGACGTACAGGTTATCCACGGTGTTAACCTTGACAGCTCGCTCAATGATGAAATGATAATCACTGTTATTGCTACCTGCTTTAAGGATAATGCAGGCCATTCAATGATAACATCAGATGAAGCTGTTGCCAAGACTGTACTTGCCTCAACACCTGTTGAGAATACTTCAACAGAAAAAAGCGACAGTGATTCAATTACGGAATCGCTCGTTTTCCCTGAAACACCTGCAAATGCCGGTGAACTCTCTGACGATGATCCGTTTTCAGAGCTTTCAGAACTTCTGAATAACAGAAGCAACTGATAATAAGCATTAATATGATTGCTCTCGTCTTTTAAGTCGGGAGCAATTTTTTATAAGGAGGATATTAATTATGAAGAACAGCATTGCAAGGTTTATTCGCAGAGTAGCTGTTACAATAGCAGCAGTCGGCATTCTTGCCTCGTTAATAATTGGATTTGTTTTTATCGATAATGAATTGACTGTCGGAATTGGATGGGGTATTCTTGTCGGGGGGGCTGATTTCAACTGTCACCGTTTTCTCGGTTTTACTTGGCATTTCGGAATTGGTTGAAAAATCAGAAGAACAAGGTTTATATTTATATGAATTATATAGTGCATTCAAAGCACAGAGTAAAAGCAATTCAGCTTCAAAAGACAACGTCCGGATAACTGCTGATAATACAAAAAGTACAGGCAAAATTTTAGAATCCGCACCTACTCATTCATGGAGATGTGATGGCTGTGGTAATATGATAAGCACATCACCATGTCCATATTGTAAAAAGTGATTTAGTTTTCTGCTAAAATTGGAAATAAAGATTTTTCTGTAAGAAAGCAATGAATTCAGGCAATTGACTGAAAGGTTAAAAGGGCTATAATAACAGCTGTAATATAATAAAGACTGTGAGGTAATAATGGAATATATTTACGACCTTTTATTCTATTTTGCAATATACTCATTCGCTGGCTGGTGCGGTGAAGTTATATTCGCAACAGTACGGCACGGTAAATTTGTGAACCGTGGTATGCTCCACGGAGCATATTGTCCGATATACGGCTTCGGACTGATAATCGTCATTATCTGCCTTACTCCGATAAAGGATTCATGGCTTTTATTATTTTTAGGCTCAGCCTGCCTTACGACCGTGCTTGAATTTATCACGGGCTTTGTGCTTGATAAGATATTTTCAAGGCGTTGGTGGGATTACAGCAACAAGAAATTCAACATCGGCGGATATATCTGTCCGCAGTTTACATTAGTCTGGGGACTTGCCTGTTTGCTGATAATGAAAGTGGTACAGCCTGCTGTAGCTTTTGCGGTGGGGCTTATCTGGAAGCCGCTCGGCATAATAATTCTCTGCCTTTTCTATGCAGTGATAATCACGGACGTTATACTTACATTCCCTGAGGTCAAGAGGCTCAGAAGCGAAATAAGGTTGATAGACGAGCTTGAAAAACAGCTTACCGCAGTATCGGACGCTATCGGCTCGGGATTGTCGGATAAGGCTTCTCAGGCAGTTGAGTTTTCAAAGGAACACGGAATCACTCACGAAGAAATGCAGAAGAAAGCCGATGAATTCAAAACTAGGCTTGAAACTGCCTCAGACGGTGTTAAACAGCGTAATGCAGAACGTCTGGGTGAATTTAAGGACAATGCGGCTGAACGCAGGGAGGAGCTTACAGCACGCTTTAACGAGCTGAATGAAAAGCTGTCCGAGCTTAAAGCAAAGCATAAACGTCTGTATAAGGCTTTCCCGTCGCTGAAGGAGGGCAGGGATAGACTGAAAAAGGTGATTTCAAAGCACAAATAAATCAAAAAAGCTACCTGCCAAAGCGGGTAGCTTTTTTCTTATTCCTTATTAATAAATTTATCTATAATGTACTTCGGACGTGCTTTTACTTCGGTGTAAATCTTTCCGATATATTCACCGACAATTCCGAGTGCCATAATTTGCAGTCCGCTTAAAAACCATATCGAACACATAAGCGAGCTCCAGCCTGCTTCGGTATTTCCGAGGCAATTCTGCACAATAGTGTAGATTATCATTCCTATGCTGATAAGGAAAACCAAAAATCCTACTACGGTTACAAGCCTTATGGGCTTTACGGAGAAGCTTGTAATACCGTCAAAAGCGAAGGCAAGCATTTTCTTCAGCGGATACTTTGATTCGCCTGCGAAACGTTCACTGCGTTCATAATATACAATGTCGCTCTTGAAGCCTATTTGCTTTACTATACCTCTGAGGAACAGATTGACTTCCTTGAACTGCGACAGCGCCTCAAGCGCACGCTTTGATATTAGTCTGTAGTCGGCATGGTTGTCGATTATGTCAACACCGAGCAGCCGCATGAATTTATAGAACATACCTGCTGTTCCTCGCTTGAAAATGGTGTCGGTTTTTCTTGAAGAACGTACACCGTATACGATGTCACAGCCATCGTGATACTTGTCAACAAATTGATCGACTACGTTTATATTGTCCTGTAGGTCTGCGTCCATTGATATGGAGATGTCCGCAAGGTCCTTTGCAGTCATAAGTCCTGCGAGAAGTGCGTTCTGATGTCCTTTGTTGCGTGAGAGCTTAAGCCCTGAGAATAAATCATCACTGCTGTGAAGCTCCTCAATTATCTCCCACGTTTTATCTTTACTTCCGTCGTCTACAAATAATACACGGCTTTTGTCGGAAATTTTTTTATCGCTTATAAGCGTTGTCATCTTTTCTTTAAGCCGCTTTGATGTTTCATGGAGTACCGCTTCTTCGTTATAACATGGTACTACGATGTAGAGTATGTCGTTGTATTCAGTCATTTTCTAAAATTCCTTTCATAACATAAGTAATCCTGACTGTTACAGTATACCCCATTTTCGGCCGTTTGTAAAGCGGATAATGTGAAAATGTGACGAAAAATCGGTAAATATAGTTATTTCAGATAAAGATTTTACATAAACGCTGTACCGCATAATTATTGCCGTGCAATCCGACAGAAAATATGTAAGCGTCAGGTAAAGGCGTAAGCCCGTGATTATATGGCGTTACATAAAGAAAAGAGGCTATGACACCGAAGTGCCATAGCCATAGGAAAAGGGTGCAGATTATCTTAAAGGGTAAATACCCCTCTAAGCCGTTTTATAAAGCGTATCTCTATAATTATACGTTGAACAGAAGCTCCTCGTATGTGGGGAAAGGCCAGTACTTTTCACCGACGATCGTTTCAAGCTCATCAGCAACAGCACGCAGGCTCTGCATTGTAGCGAATACTTCATCGTGGTAGCACTTAGCGGCTTCGTAAGCGTCTGAAATGCCCTGTGCCTTAACGATCACGCTGTCAAGCTCTGCGATCTTAGCGTTGAGGCTCTCTGCAAGAGAATCGATCTTGTTAGCGATAGATTGTTCAAGGTTGTAAGCAACGCCTGCGTTCTTCTTTGACAGGAGTACATCACAAACCTGCTTCTCATAAGCCATAACTGCGGGAAGGATTTCCTTTGTAGCCATCTCAGCAGTTGTAAGAGCCTCGATATTGATTGTCTTGCTGTAGTTTTCAAGCAGTATCTCTGTTCTTGAGTGCATCTCAACTTCTGAGAATACCTTGTGCTTTGTGAATACCTTGATATTCTTCTCGTCAAGGAAGTGGGGGAGTGCGTCAACCGTGGACTTAAGCTCAGGCAGACCTCTTACCTCTGTAGCTTCCTTTACCCAAGCGGCATCATAGCCGTTACCGTTGAAGATTACTCTGCCGTGTTCATTTATTGTCTTTACGAGCAGTTCCTTAAGAGCATTCTTGAAGTCGTCAGCTTTTTCAAGCTCATCGGCAAACTGTTCAAGTTCTTCTGCAACGATCGTGTTAAGAACAATGTTAGGTCCTGAAATGTTGAGTGAAGAACCAACGCTTCTGAACTCAAACTTGTTACCTGTAAATGCGAAAGGCGATGTTCTGTTTCTGTCTGTTGTATCCTTGGGGAACTTAGGCAGTGATGTTACGCCTATATCAAACTGTGCGTGCTTTGATTCTACGTTTGTACCTGCAACAAGTGCATTGATTACGTCATTCAGCTCCTCGCCGAGGAAGATCGAGATGATTGCAGGAGGCGCTTCGTTAGCACCAAGTCTGTGGTCGTTGCCTGCTGTAGCAACTGAAAGTCTGAGCAGGTCTGCGTATTCGTCAACTGCCTTGATGATTGCGGCAAGGAATGTTAAGAACTGTGCGTTCTCCATGGGAGAATCACCGGGGTTCAGAAGATTCTGACCGTCGTCAGTTGAAAGAGCCCAGTTGTCGTGCTTACCTGAGCCATTAACGCCTGCGAAGGGCTTTTCATGCAGTAAGCATACCATATCATGCTCAAGTGCAACCTTCTTCATCATTTCCATCATCAGCTGGTTGTGGTCAGCCGCAAGGTTTGCAGACTCAAAGATGGGCGCACATTCGTGCTGCGCGGGAGCAACCTCGTTATGCTTTGTCTTTGAAGAAACACCGAGCGCCCAAAGGTGCTTATCAAGGTCCTTCATGTAGTCGCTTACTCTCTGCTTGATTACACCGAAGTAGTGATCCTCAAGCTCCTGTCCCTTTACGGGAGCGGCACCGAAAAGTGTTCTGCCTGTGAAGATAAGGTCTTTTCTCTTATCGTATGTCTTCTTGTCAACAAGGAAGTATTCTTGTTCAGCACCTACTGTAGCAACAACACTCTTGGCTGTTGTGTTGCCAAAGAGCTTTAAGATTCTTAACGCCTGCTTTGATACAGCATCCATTGACTTTAACAGAGGTGTCTTCTTGTCAAGCGCTTCGCCTGAGTATGAGAAGAACGCTGTGGGTATGTATAATGTGTTATCCTTGATAAATGCATAAGATGTGGGGTCCCAGGCTGTGTAGCCTCTTGCCTCAAATGTTGCACGCAGACCGCCCGAGGGGAACGATGAAGCATCAGGCTCGCCCTTGATAAGCTCCTTACCTGAGAACTCCATGATAACCGTACCGTCGCCTACAGGTGAAATGAAGCTGTCGTGCTTCTCGGCTGTGATACCTGTCATCGGCTGGAACCAGTGGGTGTAGTGTGTTGCACCTTTTTCTACAGCCCAGTCCTTCATTGTGCTTGCAACTACCTCTGCAACGGGAAGTGTAAGCTCTGCACCGCCGTGCATTACCTTCATCAGCTCTTTGAATGTCGCCTTGGGGAGCTTAGCCTTCATTACCGCCTCGTTGAATACGTCCGAGCCGAACAGCTCCGTTACATCATAAGTTTTCTCTGCCATTTTCCTTTTCCTCCTACTTTCGTTTAGATGTTCTTTGAAAAATAAGAAAAGGACGCTTTGATTCCTCAAAACGTCCTCGTTTCTGATTACAGTTATTATAATACACTATATCGGCTGATTTGTCAATAGGTCATTTTGCACAAATTTTGAAAGTTTGTCTGTACAATAATTCAAAATTGCACAAAAACTATTGAAAAATCGTCAATTTCTGCAAGTCTTATAGTTCAATCTTGCCGTAAAGTGTTGCATTTCTCTCTGCTTCGACAGCTTCCTTTGAAAATTCGCCTGCATCAGCATTTGAAGTTGAGTCAACGGTTGACTGTGTGCGCTTGTACTCTCTTTCAAAAGATGTAGAGA
>CAVJKI010000012.1:0-17017 GCA_963649995.1 Sodaliphilus sp. | reverse complement strand
AAATAATTTGCTGAAAAGATGAATAAACGGTGAGCTTTACAGCCCACCGTTTTTTAGTACTATATAATTATATAATAATGTGAATTTCATTGTCGTCCAACTCCGACCGTTTTGCTATCCTGCGTATATCCGTAATATATAGGAGGGTCGGAATTTGAAGCGGCGCATTGCCGCAAGGTCGGAACTGTCGGCGGTACATTGCTATTATCAAAATTAAAATCTTTGCCATCATTCAACCCCGACCGTCCCACTATCCTGCATATATCCGTAACATATAAAAAGGTCGGAATTGTCAGCGGCGACCCGCCGCCTTAGTAGCCGTATTCGTCGGCTATGAAGATTACCTTTATTCTGTCCTTGTCACGCTGATGAGCCATTATGACATAATCGTTGCATATTCTGTCGGGGCTTAAGCAATGCGCACATCTGCCTGTCTTTGCACAGGGAGTATTTCTGTTAAGCCTTACACAGTTTGCAGGGGACGCTATAGTTTCAAGACGGTCGACTGCGGCGTGAAGGTCGGTTACGATCTTGTTTATGCCGGCGACAATAATTACCTGCTTCGGTCCGAATATCATAGCGGCTACACGGTTGCCCGTGCCGTCCACATTGTACAATTCGCCGTATTCGGTTACTGCGTTTGTGCTGGCAAAGTAGGTGTCTGCCGAAAAAGCCTTTCTGTAAAGGTCGTTTACTTCTTCAGGAGAAAGCTTTTCACGGTCAATGTAGATACCGCTGTAGTTTTCATTCAGGAAATCCTGAATGCCTGTTTCCTTGAGCGTCATTGTTCCGCCGGAAACTATCAGCTTGTCGTCCTTTATAAGCTCCCTTATTATCTCCTTTGCTTCGTCGGGTGTATCGACAAGATAGCCCTTCATATTGTTCTTTTCGAGGGCGGATATTACTTTTTCCGCTCTCTTTTTGAGTGCGGCTTTAACATTTTCGTTCATATCATTCGTTCCTTTCATGCGGTATAACCGCTGTATAAGATAAATATATCATATTTCGCAAAAAAGTCAAGAATAGTGATAGACATTTAAAGCTTAATGTGCTATAATTGACTGTAAGCAGAGTTGTGACCTGCGGTTTATGAAGATATGATATAAAACGGTATTATTCCGATAAATAGAAAGGAACATAATATGGAAATATTAAAGCTTAATGCGCCCTGCAAGGATTATATCTGGGGCGGAAACAGATTAAGAGAGGAATACGGTAAGGTATCCGACGCTGATAAGATCGCCGAGAGCTGGGAGCTTTCCTGCCACAAGGACGGTCAGAGCGTTATTGCAAACGGCAAGGATAAGGGCAAGACACTTTCCGAATACGTTGCAGAGAATAAAAAATCTCTCGGTACGGCTTGCGACAGATTTGAGTATTTCCCCATACTTATAAAGCTTATCGATGCTAAGGATAACCTGTCTGTTCAGGTACACCCTAATAATGATTACGCTATGCGTGTAGAGGGCGAGTACGGCAAGACAGAGATGTGGTATATTGTTGACTGCGAGGAAGGCTCACAGCTGATATACGGCTTTGACAAGGAAATTTCAAGAGAAGAATTTGCCGACAGAATAAAGAACAACACCTTACTTGAGGTCACAAACAATGTTCCCGTTCATAAGGGCGATGTGTTCTTTATCGAATCAGGTACGCTCCACGCTATCGGCAAAGGCATACTTATTGCAGAAATTCAGCAGAACAGCAACACAACATACAGAGTATATGACTACGGCAGAGTAGGCAAGGATGGCAAGCCCAGAGAGCTTCATGTTGAAAAGGCTATTGATGTTACCGAGCTTTGCCCTCCGAAATACGATACAAAGCCCCAGGGTAAGCCCGAAAAGATAGAGGGCGGCGAGGAAACACTGCTCCGCACCTGTGAATATTTCGATGTTCATAAAATAAAGGTTGACGGAACGGTAACTCTTGACGCTGATGAAAAGTCATTCCATTCGGTGCTTGTGCTTGACGGTAACGGCAAGATAGGCGAGCTTGCCGCAAAGAAGGGCGAGAGCTTCTTTGTTCCGGCTGGCTACGGCAAGTATACTCTTACAGGCAACCTTGAGGTAATTCTTTCTGATATAGTTTAAGCCTTGCGTTAAGAAAGGTCAAAGGGAAAAATATGAAATATTATATCGGCGTTGACATAGGCGGTACAAATATCAAGGCAGGAGTGGTTGACGAGAATGCAAAGCTCGTTTCAAAAATATCACTCAAGACAAATGCGGCAGACGGATATAAAAGCGTTCTTGCCGTAATTATCAATGCTATTGAACAGGCTGTACAGCTTTCGGGCGAGGATATTGACAAGATAAAGACTATCGGTGTCGGCTGTCCCGGAACTATGGATAACGAAAACGGCACGGTGCTTTATTCAAATAATCTCCACTGGGAGAATGTTCTGCTTGCAAAAGACCTTGAGGCGCATTTCGGCAAGAAAATAATACTCGAAAATGATGCCAATGTTGCGGCATACGGCGAATTTCTTGCAGGTGCGGCAAAGGGCGCTAAGAATGCCGTTGTGCTGACGCTCGGAACGGGTGTCGGTGCGGGTATCATCATAAACGGCGAGATATACAGCGGCTCAAACAATGCAGGCGGTGAGATAGGTCATACTGTAATTGAGGTTGACGGTGCACCGTGTACCTGCGGAAGAAACGGCTGCTTTGAGGCGTATTCCTCGGCAACAGGACTTATCCGCATGACAAGAGAAATGATAGAAAAATATCCGAGCGGCAGACTGCATGAGATGGTTGACCATGACGGTAAAATTTCCGCAAGGACAGCTTTCAATGCCGCAAAGCTCGGCGATCCTGAGGGTCGTGAGGTGGTTGAAAAATATATCAAATATCTCGCCTGCGGAATTACCAATGTTATAAACGTATTCCAGCCCGATATTCTCTGCATCGGCGGAGGGGTATGCAATGAGGGCGATAATCTGCTGATACCGCTTAAAGCACAGGTGGCAAAGCAGATTTATACTAAAAATAATGCTAAAAATACCGAGATAGTAATCTGCACGCTTGCAAATGAAGCAGGAATGATAGGCAGTGCAATGCTCGGCAGAAAATAAGACAAACTTTTTCAAAGGAAAGGAAAGTAAAAATGAGAAGTGATCTTATCAAGAGCGGTGTAGACAGAACGCCGCACAAAGCCTTATTAAAGGCACTGGGTGTAACAGACAGTGAAATGCACAAGCCCTTTATAGCAGTTGTATGTGCCGCAAGCGACTATGTTCCCGGTCATGCACATCTGCACGAAATATCAAGGCAGGTAAAGGACGGTATCAGAAACGCAGGCGGCGTTCCTTTTGAGTTCTTTACTATAGGTGTATGCGACGGTCTTGCAATGAATCACAGAGGTATGAGATATTCACTCGCTTCCCGTGAGCTTATCTGCGACAGCATCGAGGTTATGCTGACAGCGCACCCTCTTGACGGTATCGTATTTATTCCTAACTGCGACAAGATAGTTCCCGGTATGATAATGGCGGCTACAAGATTGAATCTTCCCTCAATCTTTGTAAGCGGCGGTCCTATGAACCCCGGCAGAGTACAGGGTAAGAGAGTTGGCTACAACGAGATATATGAAGCTATCGGTCAGTATTCAAACGGCACGATCGGCGATGATGTTCTTCTTGATTATGAGAACAACGCTTGTCCTACCTGCGGCTCATGTTCAGGTATGTATACGGCAAACTCAATGAACTGCCTTACAGAAGCTATCGGTCTTTCAATGCCCAAGTCAGGTACAGAGCCTGCTGTAAATGCCGCTCGCCGCAGACTTGCTAAGGAAACAGGCGAAAGAATAGTTGAGCTTGTAAAGCAGAACATCTGCGCTAAGGATATTATCACAAAGAATAACATGATGAATGCACTTGCTACAGATATGGCAATAGGCGCATCTTCAAATACAGTGCTTCACCTTCTGGCTATTGCTCACGAAGCAGGCGTTGATATTTCACTTGATGATATTGATAACAAGAGCAAGACAACTCCTCAGCTGTCAAAGCTCAACCCTGCAAGCGATATATTCATTACCGACCTTAACGATGTAGGCGGTATCCAGTCGGTTATCAAGGAGCTTGCTAAGGGCGGTCATGTTGATACAAGTGTTCTTACAGTATCGGGTACACAGGCAGACAGAATTGCAAAGGCTCCCAATGCTGACGGTACAATAATCCACACCTGCGAGAATCCTATCAGAAAAGACGGCGGTCTTGCAATACTTAGCGGTAATCTTGCCGAAAACGGCTCAGTTGTAAAGCAGGGCGCAGTTAAGCCCGAGATGATGGACTTTACCGGTACGGCAAAGGTATTCGACGGTGAGCAGGCGGCTTGTGACGCTATTCTCAACAACGTGATCATTCCCGGTGACGTTGTAGTTATCCGTTATGAAGGACCTAAGGGCGGTCCGGGTATGCCTGAAATGCTCGCTCCCACAGCGGCTATTGTAGGTAAGGGACTTGACGGAAGCGTAGCGCTTATCACTGACGGACGTTTCAGCGGTGCAAGCAGAGGCGCGGCTGTAGGTCACGTTTCTCCCGAAGCGGCTGACGGCGGACTTATAGCTTATGTTGAAAACGGTGATAAGATCCACATCAACATTCCTGCAAGAAGCATTGAACTTCTCGTTGACGATGAAACGATAGCACAGCGTAAGGCTAAGGGAGTAAATCCTCCCGTAAGACAGCTTGACGGCTATCTTAAGCGTTACGCAAAGCTTGTTACAAGCTCAAATACAGGCGCTGTATTCAGCGACTGATCTTAAGCAATAAATATGTTCATCAAAGGCTGTGTATTTCGGTACACAGCCTTGTGGTGATATTAATAGACAGAAGGGGGCGGTAATTATCGCAGACAAGAATAATATGCACGCAGGACACAGAGAGCGTATGATAAACCGCCTTAAAGATCAGGGCAGTGAGAGCTTTCAGTCGCATGAACTGCTGGAGATGATGCTTTACAGCTCATTCAAACAGCGTGACACTAATCCGATAGCACACAGGCTTATTGACAGATTCGGATCGCTGAGCGGTGTTTTCTCTGCAAGTGAATCGGAGCTGTGCAAGGTTGAGGGCATCGGCAGATCCACCGCACAGATGATAATCGTACTGCGTGCAAATATAGAGCGTATGCTGTCGGAGAGCGTTCAGAAGGGTGAAATGCTCGGAGCGTCGGGAGCAGTAAAGGACTACTGCACAGGGCTTTTCCGCTTTGTCGATACCGAACAGCTCAGAATGATATTTCTCGACAGTGAGTATTGCTTTGTATCACAGGAAATAATAAGCACGGGTGCGCTTGAACAGGTGCGTCCCGATATGATGAGATTGCTTGAAAAAGCGGTGCAGAAGCGCTGTCCCATAGTTGTTATGGCTCATAATCACCCAAGAGGCAGTGAGATGCCGTCAAACGAAGATAAGATAATGACAAGAAACCTTTTCAATCTTCTTGAAAAGGCAGGAATTTATCTTGCCGACCATGTTATAGTCGGTATGCATGGCAGTCTTTCAATGCGTGAGAACAGTATTTTGCCTGATATATGGAACGATTTTTAAGGAGCGGAAATGGACAGGTTTGTATTAAAATCAGATTATAAGCCGATGGGCGACCAGCCGCAGGCGATAGACAGCCTAGCAAACGGCGTGCTTGACGGTGATAAGGAACAGGTCCTGCTCGGTGTTACGGGTTCGGGCAAAACCTTTACTATGGCGAATATTATTGAAAAGGTCAACCGTCCCACGCTTATTCTTGCACATAATAAGACGCTTGCGGCACAGCTTTGCAGTGAGTTTAAGGAGTTTTTTCCCGATAATGTGGTTGAGTATTTTGTAAGCTACTATGACTACTATCAGCCCGAAGCATACATTCCGTCAACCGATGCTTATATCGAAAAGGACAGTGCCATTAACGATGAGATCGACCGTCTGCGCCATTCGGCAACGGCGGCTCTTGCGGAACGCAGAGATGTTATTATTGTTGCCAGCGTAAGCTGTATCTACAGCTTGGGCAGCCCCGAGGATTACCGTGAAAATATGCTCTCTATCCGTGAGGGGCAGGAGCGCAGTCGTGACGATATAATAAAAAGACTTGTTGAAATACAGTACGAGCGCAACGACATGAACTTTGTCCGTAACAAGTTCAGAGTAAGAGGCGATGTGCTTGAAGTATTCCCTGCCGGAAGTACATCGGACAAGGCAATAAGAATAGAATTTTTCGGAGATGAAATAGACAGAATATCCGAGATAGATATAGTTACGGGTGAAGTAAAACGCCGTTTTTCGCACGTTGCTATTTTCCCCGCATCACACTATATCGTCAGCAAGGCAAGACTTGAAAATTCGCTTACCGAGATAGAAAACGAAATGGAAGAACGTGTTAAGTTTTTCACCGATAATCATAAGCTTATTGAGGCACAGAGAATAGAGCAGCGAACACGCTATGACATGGAAATGCTCCGTGAGATAGGAACGTGTAAGGGCGTTGAAAACTATTCAAGAGTTCTTGCAGGCAGAGCGCCGGGCAGCTCGCCTATAACGCTTATGCACCATTTCCCTAAGGATTTTCTTATGTTCATAGACGAGAGCCACGTTACGTTGCCTCAGGTAAGAGGTATGTACGGCGGTGACTTTGCACGAAAGAAAAACCTTGTTGATTACGGCTTCCGTTTGCCGTCCGCATACGATAACCGACCGATGAATTTTGACGAGTTCGCCTCTATGATAAATCAGGTTATATATGTTTCGGCAACACCGGGCGAATATGAAAAGAGCCATGCGGTAAATACCGCCGAGCAGGTTATACGTCCTACAGGTCTGCTTGATCCTATTATTGAGATAAAACCCGTTGCTGGACAGATCGAGGATCTTTATTCCGAGATAAATGAACGTACCCAAAAGGGCGAATGTGTGCTCATCACTACGCTTACCAAGAAAATGGCTGAGGATTTAACGGCTTATTACGAAAAGCTCGGTGTAAAGATACGCTATATGCACCATGACATTGATTCTATAGAGCGTATGGAGATAATCAGAGATCTGCGTATGCACGTTTTTGATGTACTTGTCGGAATAAACCTGCTGAGAGAAGGTCTTGACCTGCCCGAAGTATCGCTTGTCGCTATACTTGACGCGGATAAAGAAGGCTTTTTACGAAGTGAAACGTCGCTTATCCAGACGATAGGCAGAGCGGCAAGAAACGCAGAGGGCAAGGTTATAATGTATGCCGATACTGTTACAGACAGTATGGAAAAGGCAGTGACCGAAACTAACCGCCGCCGTGAAATTCAGATGAAATACAACGAAGAACACGGCATTACACCTAAAACCATTGTAAAGGACGTAAGAGCGGTACTTGAAATTTCAACAGGCAAGGATAAAGGCAAAAAGAGAAAATATACTAAGGCAGAGCGTGAGGCGCTTATAAAGCAGTACACAGCCGAGATGAAGAATGCGGCTAAATTGCTTGACTTTGAACACGCCGCATATCTGCGTGATAAGATAAAAGAACTACAGGAAAGCAAGTAAGCAATTAACGGAGATGACAAAAGAAAATGGGAATTGATAAAATAATCATCAAGGGTGCAAGAGAGCATAACCTAAAGAATATAGATATAGAATTGCCCCGTGACAAGATGATAGTAATGACGGGACTTTCGGGTTCGGGAAAGTCATCGCTTGCATTTGATACGATTTATGCGGACGGTCAGAGAAGATACATCGAAAGTCTTTCATCGTATGCGAGAATGTTCCTCGGACAGATGGAAAAGCCCGATGTTGACAGCATAGAGGGACTTTCTCCTGCAATATCGATAGATCAGAAAACAACCTCGAAAAATCCCCGTTCGACAGTCGGAACGGTAACCGAGATATACGACTATCTCAGACTGCTTTATGCAAGAGTGGGTATACCTCATTGCCCCGTTTGCGGTAAGGAGATCAAACAGCAGACGGTTGACCAGATAGTTGATAAAGTCATGGAATTGCCCGAACGCACGAAGTTTCAGATTTTATCCCCTATAGTAAGGGGCAGAAAGGGCGAATACCGCAAGGAGCTTGAGGACCTTGTAAAGCAGGGTTATGCAAGAGTGCGTGTTGACGGCATTATATATGACCTGTCAGAGCAGATAAAGCTTGAAAAGAATAAGAAGCATAATATAGAGGTCGTTGTTGACCGTCTTGTTATGAAAGAGGACATAAAGTCACGCTTATCCGACAGTATCGAGGTAGCGGGAAATCTTTCCGGCGGACTTATCATAATAGATGTGATAGGCGGCGAGGAACTCAGCTTTTCTCAGAACTATGCCTGCCCCGAACACGGAGTAAGCATGGAGGAGCTTGTACCGAGAATGTTCTCGTTCAATAATCCCTTCGGAGCGTGTCCTACCTGTACGGGTCTTGGCGTATTCAGAAGAATTGATATAGACCTTATACTGCCCAACCGTGACCTTACTATCCGTGAGAATGCTATAAAGGCAAGTGGTTGGAAGTATGCTGACGGAACTATAGCACAGATGTATTTTGACGCTGTGGCAAACGAATACGGTTTCAGCGTTGACCAGCCCGTAAAGGAGCTGACAAAGGAACAGCTTGACGCTGTGCTTTACGGTACGGGCGACAAGAAGATAAAGGTTGTCCGCAGTAAGGAGCAGGGCGGCGGTGTTTATATGACGGCGTTCGAGGGTGTTGTAAACAACCTTGAAAGACGTTATAAGGAAACCACAAGCATATATTCAAAGGAAGATATTGCTCAGTATATGGGTGATGCTGTATGCCCCGACTGTCACGGTCAGCGACTGAAGAAAGAGGCTCTTTGTGTTACAGTATGCGGTAAGAATATCAACGAATTCTGTGATATGAGTATCACGGAAGCACTCGAATTTGTGAACAGCATAAAGCTCTCCGAGCGTGATATGATGATAGCAAGTCAGATACTTAAGGAAATTAAGGAACGCTTAGGCTTCCTTAACAGTGTAGGACTTGAGTATCTTACCTTATCAAGAATGGCAGGAACTTTGTCGGGCGGCGAGAGCCAGCGTATAAGGCTTGCAACTCAGATAGGAAGCAGTCTTATGGGCGTGCTGTATATCCTTGATGAGCCGAGCATAGGACTTCATCAGAGAGATAACGACAAGCTTATTGCAACGCTTAAAAGACTGCGTGACCTCGGTAATACACTTATAGTAGTTGAACATGACGAGGATACCATGAGAGCGGCGGACTTTATCGTTGATATAGGTCCGGGCGCAGGCGTTCACGGCGGTGAAGTAATTTGTGCAGGCACGCTTGATGATATAATGAAGTGTGAGCGCTCAATAACAGGACAGTATCTTACGGGAAAGCTTAAGATAGAAGTACCCGAAAAACGCAGAAAGCCTACTAAAAAGTGGCTTAAAATAACGGGTTGCCGTGAAAATAATCTTAAAAATATAACCGTAAAGGTTCCGCTCGGAATATTCACCTGTATAACGGGTGTATCGGGCAGCGGCAAGAGTTCGCTTGTAAATGAGATAATCTACAAGCACCTTGTAGCAAAGCTCAACCGTGCAAGAATAAAACCCGGTGCATTTGATACATTTGAGGGTACGGAGTATCTTGATAAGGTCATAGCCATCGACCAATCGCCGATAGGCAGAACACCGAGGAGCAACCCTGCGACCTACACAGGTGTATTCAATGATATAAGAGAGCTGTTTGCTTCAACAAATGACGCAAAAATGAGGGGCTATACAAGCGGGAGATTTTCATTCAACGTAAAGGGCGGACGTTGCGAAGCCTGCGAGGGTGACGGTATAAACAAGATCGAAATGCACTTCCTGCCTGATATATATGTACCTTGTGAGGTCTGCAAGGGCAAGCGCTATAACCGTGAAACGCTCGAGGTCCACTACAGAGGTAAAAATATTTACGATGTGCTTGAAATGACGGTGGAGGAGGGCATTGCTTTCTTTGAAAACCACGAGAAGATAAAGAGAAAGCTACAGACGCTTTACGATGTAGGACTTGGCTATGTAAAGATAGGTCAGCCTGCAACAACGCTTTCGGGCGGTGAGGCACAGAGAGTAAAGCTAGCTTCTGAGCTTTCAAAGCGTGCAACAGGTAAGACGGTTTATATACTTGACGAGCCTACAACAGGTCTGCATACTGCCGATGTACACAAGCTGATCGATGTACTTCAAAAGCTGACTGACGGCGGAAATACCGTGCTTGTAATAGAGCATAACCTCGATGTTATAAAAACTGCCGACTATATCATTGATATGGGACCTGAGGGCGGAAGCGGCGGCGGTACGGTGATCGCAACCGGCACACCCGAAGAAGTAGCGGCAAATCCCGTAAGCTATACTGGTAAGTATCTGGCACCTATGCTGGGGGTTGAGAGGACGGAGCAGACAACGCTTGAATAAATTTTATACGGACAGATTTCCTCAAGGATATGACGAAGCCAATGAGTGTCAGTGAATATGCCATAGTAAAGAACTTGCGTGAAGAACAGAAAAAAGCAACTGCCTTTGCTTGTGGGTATTTAATGCAGAATAAAAAATAATATTTTTTGTTACGAGGTCTATTGAATGTTTGAAAAAATATCATTTCCTGAACATGAATACGAATCCATTCAAAATTACCTTAATAAACTGGGGTATTGTTATACTACGAGGGTATATAAAGAAGTCGGAAAATATAAAGTTGGTGGATTTTATACTGCTCCATGGGGTGATGTATTGAAAATCGACGAAGTTAAAACATATCGAAAAGTATCGGAACGCCCTTTCTATGACGAAATGAGTAATGACGAAAAAGCTGAAATATGTAGATATTCTGAGGATATAGGGTTGCCGTATGAATTTATAAAATTTTCAAAAGCGTAGTATTACTACATTTTGCAGCGATATTCCAATCCTTTAATTCCCGACAAAAGCATGGCGTAGATAGGCTCATGGAGCAAAGAGTTTACGGTCAAGACGAAGAAGTAAGTTAATATCAACACGGACGGGTGATTTTTGTTACCGGTCCGTGTTTCTATATTCTTACAAACCCTCTGAAACCGCATGGTTGTGAGAAAAGTTAGCGATAGCTAACCGAAAAAATTAAGAAAATCCCTTGAAAACGGCGAGAGAATAGTATATAATATATTTGTATGTTCCGGGTATTTCCCGGCAATGAACTACCGGTGACCGGGACAAGCTACGGTCACGAAAATTTGAAAGGAGTCTACAACTGTTATGACGTATTCACATGAAGTTGAAACTATGTGTCCCGTGAAGCAGGGCGTAGCGCACGGCGCAGCTCCCATTCCGGAAGAAGCAAAGTGGGTTAAGGCCAAGGAAATCAAGGATATTTCCGGTTTTACACACGGTATCGGCTGGTGTGCACCCCAGCAGGGTACATGTAAGCTGTCTTTAAATGTTAAGGATGGTATCATCCAGGAGGCACTCGTTGAGACAATCGGTTGCTCAGGTATGACACATTCCGCAGCTATGGCGGCTGAAATTCTTCCCGGCAGAACAATTCTCGAGGCACTTAATACTGACCTCGTTTGTGACGCTATCAACACAGCAATGAGAGAACTCTTCCTCCAGATCGTTTACGGCAGAAGCCAGAGTGCTTTCTCAGAGGACGGTCTTGCAATAGGTGCAGGTCTTGAGGACCTCGGTAAGGGCCTTCGCTCACAGGTAGGTACAATGTACGGTACTCTCAAGAAGGGACCTCGTTACCTCGAAATGACAGACGGTTATGTTACAGGTCTTGCACTTAATGAAGATGATGAGATCATCGGCTACAAGTTCGTTAACTTCGGTAAGATGATGGAATTCATTAAGAACGGTGACGATGCCAACACAGCATTTGAAAAGGCACAGGGTCAGTACGGTCGTGTTAACGATGCTGTAAAGATCATCGATCCCAGAAAGCAGTAAGGAGGAAATAACAATGGCTTTATTTGAATCATACGACAGACGTGAACCTCAGATTCTCGCTGTTTTAAAGAACTATGGTATAGGCTCTATCGAAGAATGTGCAGAAATCTGCAAGGCTAAGGGTCTTGACATCTACAAGCTCGTTGAAGGCATTCAGCCTATCTGCTTTGAAAACGCTAAGTGGGCTTACACAGTAGGCTGTGCAATCGCTATCAAGAAGGGCTGCAAGAGAGCTGCCGATGCTGCCGCTGCTATAGGTGAAGGCTTACAGGCATTCTGCATCCCCGGTTCAGTTGCTGATCAGCGTAAGGTTGGTCTTGGCCACGGTAACTTAGGCAAGATGCTTCTTGAAGAAGATACAAAGTGCTTCTGCTTCCTCGCAGGTCACGAATCCTTCGCAGCTGCTGAAGGCGCTATCGGTATCGCTGAAAAGGCAAACAAGGTTCGTAAGGAACCCCTGCGTGTTATCCTTAACGGTTTAGGTAAGGATGCCGCTCAGATCATCGCTCGTATCAACGGCTTCACATACGTTGAAACAGAGATGGATTACTACACAGGCGAGGTTAAGGAAGTATTCCGTAAGTCTTACTCTGACGGTCTTCGTGCAAAGGTTAACTGCTACGGCGCTAACGACGTAACAGAAGGCGTTGCAATCATGTGGAAGGAAGGCGTTGACGTTTCTATCACAGGTAACTCAACCAACCCCACACGTTTCCAGCACCCCGTTGCAGGCACATACAAGAAGGAATGTGTTGAAAAGGGCAAGAAGTATTTCTCAGTTGCATCAGGCGGCGGTACAGGTCGTACACTCCACCCCGATAACATGGCAGCAGGCCCTGCTTCATACGGTATGACAGATACAATGGGTCGTATGCACTCTGACGCTCAGTTCGCAGGTTCTTCTTCAGTTCCTGCACACGTTGAGATGATGGGTCTTATCGGTATGGGTAACAACCCCATGGTTGGTGCTACAGTTGCTTGTGCAGTTGCTGTTGAAGAAGCTCTCAAGGCTTAATCGGTAACATCTGAGCAAAGCTTAATATGCAAATCAAGGCGGTCGCTGTAACAGTGACCGCCTTTTTATGTACTGTCTTGCAGGTAAACTCACTTATAGCTGTCCGTATCTTAAGCAAAAACAAAACCTTCTTTAAAATTGCCGTAATCCGTCAATCGTATTTGACTAAGCGTATAAATTAAAAAATAAAAATGTTATCCAAAAGTCAGTTCTTTCCCCATACCCATATTCCCACGTTGCAGTCATTATCCTCTTATGCTATAATTAAATAAAAATCTGTTTTGTCAGGAGAGTGAAATAATGCACAGTGCGGTTTATCCCGTTTTGGGAAATGAAACCCGTCTTCCTTTCTATCTGTCGGGAATAGGCAGAGCATCACCTGAATTTCATGTAAAGCGTGATAAGGGGCTGACTTCACATCAGTTTCTTTTTACCATAAAGGGTCACGGAATACTTTTGGTAAACGGTAGAAAATATATTCTTGAAAAGAATTCCTTGACCTATTTTCCACCTGAGCTTCCTCATGAATACTACTCGGAAAATAACGATTGGTCGACCTGTTGGATGGTATTCAGAGGAGATTCGCTCAGAAATATAATGAACAATATGGACTTTTCATGCGAAAAAGTAGCCTTGAATGTTGATTTATCCGTATTTGAACAGATATTCAACAGAATATTGGGACTTGCATCCGACAATCTGCATAACGGAGAAAAATGCTCGCTTCTGATTTATAACGCTATACTTGTTGCCAAAGATATTTTTAGCGGAAAAAGCTCACCCGATAACACCGGCAATATGATAGTTGATAATGCCGTACAGTACATTAATGAGCATTACGGCTCAGATATTACACTCGGTGAATTATCTAAGCTTTCGGGAGTATCTCCTCAGTATTTCGGTAGGATTTTTCGGGAACGTCTTAATATGCGTCCGATGGAATATGTTGCCCGTATCAAGGTTTCAAAAGCTAAGACAATGCTGCTTGATTCTGATATGCCGATAGCCGGAATATCCGAAAGACTGGGGTACGCAAGCCCTACTTATTTCGGAATAGTATTCAGAAAATACGAGGGAATATCTCCATCTGAATTCAGAAAAAACAGAGGAAACATCATTTAGTTTCAAAAAGTTAGAATTGTCACTAATTTAAGATTGACTGCAACCCCTTTTCGGTATATATTTATATTGTAAATTTTGTATCGAAAGGGGTGCGTTTATGAGCATATTCAAAAAAATAACCGCAATGATTGTAAGTGCGGCGATAATTTGCACAGGCACAAATGCTGTGTATGCAGAAAATCAGACGGGAGGTGACGTTGTGAATATCAATATCGACGGCAGTAAAGCAAATGTAATGAAAATTTTCTTTATCGCGGACAGGGTATGATAAACTGTAACGGTTCTTCAAGACTTCTTCTTGATTATAAGGCAAAAAGTCCCGAAAGCTATAATCAGATACTTGAATATCTGTACGGAAAAAACGGACTGAAATTTACTCACTTCAAGGTTGAAATGGGCGCTGATGTGAATACATCATCAGGTACTGAGCCTACAACTATGAGATATGAGGACGAAAAAGCCGATGTAACACGAGGCGCAGGCTTTCAGCTGGCGGCTGATATAAAAAATATAAATCCCGATGTCACCCTTGATATGCTGTGGTGGAGCGAGCCGAAATGGGTATCCGATTCCGATGATGTCTATGCGGCACGTTATAAGTGGTATAAGCAGACTCTCGATGCCGCTTATGAAACATACGGACTTGTTTTTGATTATGTCAGCGCAAATAAAAACGAACGTGCAGTAGATAACAACTGGATAATCTACCTTTTAAAAGCGCTCAAGAGTGCAAAAGACTGTCCCTATGACTATTCAAAAATCAAAATAGTTGCCGCAGATGAAAACGCCTCATGGAATATCTCCCGTGATATGATGAATAACGAGGAACTTTGTGATGCGGTAGATGTTATCGGCACTCACTATACGAGCCATTCAGATGAAAATACCAAAAAGCTTGCGGAAGAAAAGGGCAAGGAGATATGGTTCTCCGAGGGTAGCGCCCCTATGAGCTATGCTCAGTCCGTTTATCGTTTTGATGAAGGAAATTCGGGCCTTACGGGACTTAACGGCGCACTTGACATAGCAAACCGCATAATAACAATGGTAAGCGGCGGATATATGACACTGTATGAATATCAGCCTGCCGTAGCCGGATATTATGACGGCGTTACTTACTGTCAGAAACAGCTTATCAATGCAAGTACACCGTGGAACGGTTATTACACTCTTGACAGCGGCTTCTATATGAATCTGCACTTCTCGCAGTTTATCGACAAGGGCTGGAGCTTCATATATGATTCCTGCTACGGTGATGCAAAGGTCGGCGGTGACGGTCATGCGCTTGTTGACGCAAAATACAGCTATGTAACTGCTTGCAGTGCAGACGGAGATTACAGCACAGTTATTACTAATACTACTTCTGAGCCTATAACCTATAATTTTGAAGTGTCCAATCTCGCTAAGGCGGGAAATGAAGTTTATGTATGGGAAACAAGAGGACCTGAAAGCGGTCAGGAGTACAATGCAAATTACTTTAAAAAAGTTTCTGCTATAACTCCTGAGAACGGAAAGTATTCCGTTACGATAAAGCCGTATTCATTGATAACGGTTTCCACAGTCAATATTCCCGACCCTGAATTTGATGCTCCTGCGGAAAGTGAGAACACTTTACTTACCCTGCCGTATACAGATGATTTCAGCTATTCCGATGAATTCCTTTCGACAAGAGGAAACGCACCGCTTTATACTACGGACGAGGGCGGAGCGTTTGAAGTTGAAGAAAAGAACGGCGAAAAAGTCCTTGTACAGAAGATTACTCAGGATATAAAGGCTAACGAATGGGGCGGCACACCTAATCCGACTACTAATTTCGGCGACGACCGTTGGTATAATTACAGCGTAAGCGCAGATGTTCTTACAGACGGCGAAGAAAGCTATGCAGGCGTGGGCTTGATATATATCCTTGCCGACAGCGGTAAGAGCGGCTTCAGCTTTGTGCTTTACGGAAACGGTAACTGGATTTTGTTCGGAGGAAAGCGTAAGCTTGAATCAGGACAGATAGCTGATTTGGATTCTTCCAAGTGGCACAATGTGAAGATTTCCGCACTTTATGATGATGTAACTGTTTATGTTGATGATAATAAAATAATTGAGTACAATTCCGAGAGCGCAGGCTATTGTGCAGGCAGAGCGGCGCTTTACAGCTCATACAATAACTGCTGCTTTGACAATGTCAAGGTTGAAGCTATCAATAACGCTCAGCCTTATGTAGATAAGTTCGACAACTTTGACACTGCGTTTAACTACAGCGCTGACGGTTGGACGCACAATACAATGGACAGCTTCAAGAACTATAAGCGTACAATTTCTCACGGAACTGACGGAGCGTATTTTACGGTTGACTTTGAGGGAACAGGTATCATTCTTACAGGCGCTCAGAGCGGCGAAACTGTTGTCAGCATTGATGTTGACGGTAAGACCGTGAATAACGAATATGCCGTATCCAAAATTTACAACAGACAATCATTCGTTGTGATAAACGGCTTGGAGCAGGGTAAACATACTCTGAAATTAACCGTTGTAAGCGGAAAATGTTCTGTTGATGCGGCACAGGTGCTTTATGATTATGAAGCTGTGAAAGCTAAGAATGATGAAGCTGTTTCTTCCGTTACGGAAAGCACCGAATCAGCCGAAAGTACTGCTTCTGATAACAGCACATTATCTGACAGCACAAGTACAGATAACAGTGAAAATTCGTTCCCTGTTGTTCCCGTTGCAGTCGGAGCGGCTGTTGCAACAGTTGCTGCGGTCGGCGTCGGTATAGCAGTCGCTAAATCTAAAAAGAAGAAAAACTGATAACTCCGAATTATTCTATATGCCGAATCCTCCGTCAAAATCAGACGGAGGATTTTTCTGTGCCGTAAAGCACTCCACTTGACAAATGTGATATAATTATAGTGTATATACTGAAGCTATGTCAGCAAAAAATCGGTATTTAGAGTTATCCGAAGAAAGGATTATAAC
>CAVJKI010000011.1:807-18627 GCA_963649995.1 Sodaliphilus sp. | reverse complement strand
TAAACAAGCACCTTGAAAATATGATAACCAACGCTATCATATCCGAAGAAGAGCTTGCCGACAGTGCAAGCCCCCAGCTTGCCGCAATACGCCGCTCAATACAGCGCAAGAGTCTTGCCGTAAGAGAAAGACTTGACAAGCTTATCAAAAGCCAGTCTACTCAGAAATACTTGCAGGAAAGCCTTGTTACAATGCGTGACGGCAGATTTGTTGTACCCGTAAAAACAGAGTACAAGAGCGAAATCAGCGGACTTGTGCACGATACGTCCGCAACGGGAGCTACACTGTTCATAGAGCCTATGGCAGTAGTTGAAGCAAACAACGAGATAAGAGTTCTGCAAATTGAGGAGCAGAAAGAGATCGAACGTATCATAAAGGAAATGTCGGAGCTTGTCGGTAGCTTTGCAGAGCCGATGATAAACGATTACGAGATTGTCCTTACGCTTGAAATGTACTTTGCCAAAGCAAACCTCGGTGCTAAGATGAAAGCGGTTACACCCGTAATCACAGACAAGCCGTGCTTCAATCTGATAAGGGCAAGACACCCTCTTATAGATAAGGATAAGGTCGTACCGATTTCTCTTGAGCTTGGCAATGAATATTCATCGCTTATAGTTACAGGTCCTAACACGGGCGGTAAGACAGTTTCTCTGAAAACGGCTGGATTACTTGTTCTTATGGCAATGTGCGGTATGATGATACCCGCAAGCGAGAACAGCGTTATAGGTATGTTTGACGAGCTGTATGTTGATATAGGTGATGAGCAGAGCATTGAACAGAGCCTGTCAACATTCTCATCGCATATTACAAATATTGCAAGGATTCTGCGTACAGCCGACGACAAATCGCTTATTATGCTCGATGAGCTTTGTTCAGGAACAGATCCCGTTGAGGGTTCGGCACTTGCAGTATCTATCCTTGACGAGTTCAGAAAGCGTGACTGCAAGGTAATTGCAACAACTCACTATCAGGAAGTAAAAATGTACGCTATCAAGACTGACAGCGTTGAGAATGCGTCATGCGAATTTGACATAAAGACATTAAGACCGACATACAGAGTAATTGTCGGTATGCCCGGTAAGTCGAACGCATTTGCTATATCTTCAAAGCTCGGTATCGGAAGTGATATAATTGAAAATGCCAAGGAGCTTGTAAGCACCGAGGATAAACGCTTTGAGGAAGTCGTACAGTCGCTTGAAAAGACAAGACAGGAGCTTGAAAAGCTGAAAAGCTCAGCGGCGGCAGAGCAGAGAAAGTCAAAGGAGATCACCGAACAGCTTAAAGCTGAGCGTGATCAGCTTGAAAAAGACAAGGAAAAAGAGCTGCAGGATGTCCGCAGTAAGGCGGCAAGCATTATAGAAGAAGTGCGTTTTCAGGGAGATCTTATGCTCGAGGAGCTTGAAAGGCTCAGAAAGCAGAAAGAAAGCGCTGATTTTGCTCAGAAGGTAAAAGGCGCGCGTTCACACATTAACTCATCTGTGAACGGAATGTATGATACCGCAAACCCGATAATGCAGAAAAAGGTAGACCATTATGTACTGCCCAGACCTTTAAAGGTCGGCGATACAGTCCGCCTTGCAGACCTCAATAAAGAGGGTACGCTCCTCAGACTTCCCGATTCAAAGAATATGTGCTTTGTTCAGGTCGGTGCAATGAAAACCAAGACCAAGCTTGAAAATCTGCGCCTTGTGGAAGAAAAGAAAGAAAGCAAGAAACAGCCCACACCCTCAAAGGTCGGCAAGAAGCTTGTCAGCAACTATTCACGCAAGAGCGGTATGGAGCTTGATATAAGAGGAATGCTCGGAGATGACGGCGTTATGGAGGTCGATCGCTTTATTGACAGCTGTCTGTTAAGCGGAATTTCCGTAATAACTATCATTCACGGTAAAGGAACAGGCGCTCTGCGTTCAGCTGTACAGCAGTATCTGCGCAAGAATCCGCACGTCAAGTCATTCCGTGACGGTGCTTACGGCGAGGGCGAAGCAGGCGTAACGGTAGCCGAACTTGAATAAATGTTATCGGAGGCAGATATGATCAAGGTAGCCGCATTCGACATAGGCGGTACGCTTATGGAATATAAGGGTATGCCCGGAGTATGGATCGATTATTACGAAAATGGATTTAAGCACGTCCGTGAAAAGCTGTTGCCACAGCTTAATGACCGTGATATAGCGGCAGGTATGGAAATACTGTACGGCTATGATCCTACGATAAAATACCGTGAGGCAGATTATTCTCACGAGCGTATTTTCGGCAAAATAGCGGAAAAATGGAACGTGGATATTTCAGCTGACAAAATCGCATATTGCTTTTTTGAAGCTTTTCCGCTCGAAGCATACACATACCCCGAAACAATACCCGTGCTGAAAAAACTCCGTGATAACGGTATCAGAATAGCTACGCTTACAGATGTTGCTACAGGAATGCCCGACAAACTCCACAAGAGCTATTTTCCTGAGCTGATGCCGTATTTTGATCTTTATGTTTCTTCATCATCATGCAGATACCGCAAGCCGAACATAAAGGGACTTGTCGATATAGCAGTGTATTTTGGCATAAAGCCCGATGAAATGATTTTTATCGGTGACGAAAGAAAAGATGTACAGGTAGCAAACAGCTTCGGCTGTACCTCTGTTTATATCGACAGATATAACAATAACCGTGATTTCGGGCAGAAATACACGGTGAAAAATCTGAATGAGTTTTGCGATATTGTAACCAAGCTATAAAAATTGCCCGGTCGTTGACCGGGCATTAATTCTATCTGTCAGTTGTTCTGATCGTCGGGCATCTGCATATCATCGGGCTTGTCGCCGTTGTTCCACTGCTTGCGGTTATTGCCGTTATCAGCATTATCATCGGGATTTGCGTTATTGTTTTTGTTGTTGGTATTATCAGAGCCGTTGCCAGTTGATTCCGAAAGAACGACTACATCACCTTCGTTAAGTCCGCTGAGTATTTCAACATATCCGCCTGCTGTGGCGCCGACTTCAATATAAAGGTCGTACTTCTCATTACCTTGCAGTACACTGCAGTAAGATTTTGAGCCGTCCTTTTTAACAGCGCTTTCGGGTATTGCCAATACATTGACACGTCTTGTCGTGATAGCGTGTATCGTTGCCCAGCCTGCGTCTACTGCTGTTATACCGTTGTTTTCGTTGAGCAGCTTTTTGAGGCTGTCATCGGATAATGAAACGGCACAATATTTTGTTACGTCCTTTGATGCGTCGGTCGGAGCAGTGTCGGGAGCGGCAGTAACCGTTCCGCTATAATCAACATCATTTATCACAAGGTCAACATCCATACCAAAACGCAGATTTTTGCCTGCGCCCTGTGAATTATATACATATATAGATTCAAGCACGGCTATACGGCAGAGAAGTGTACCTGATTGAATGTTTGAGCCGACAGCAGAATAACAGCACTCGGCAACAACGCCGTCATAGGGAGCAGTTACCACTGCGGCGGCACGCTGTTCCTTGAGCTTGTCCAGTTCGATCTGAGCATAGCCCTTTTCGATACTGTCCGTCATTGCGGCAACCTTCATTTCCTGGTCGTTTATCTGAAAGTCGAGATCGGTTGTATCAAGGGCAATCAGCACATCGCCCTTTTTGACCCTCATGTTTTTAGAAATGTTGTTGGTCTTGATTTTACCGTCGATAGGAGCATAATAATACTCCGACTGCGCATACTCAAGGCTGGCAGGGATTTTTGCTTCTTCCTCAATAGTCATGTACTGAGCCTTTGCGGTTTCGTAAGAGAACTGTACCTGGTCGGTGATAGAAGTAACAATTTCCTGTTTTACGGGATCGCCGCTGCAACCCGATGATACGATCGCTATTGCACAAGCCGAAAATACAGCCGCAACTTTAAAAATTCTGTTTGAAACAGACATGGGAAATCCTTTCGATTACATACGAGAGATTATCTCTAAGCACATTCTTCCGTTGTGGTAGGGGCACTTCCACGGATCGACAACAGGCTTGAAGTCGGCAGGCTGATCGTTGTCGTCAAGCTGTGAATGCCATTCTCCGCCCGGTCTTTTATCAATCATCTTATCCTTGATATAGCTCCACAGAGTGCGTGATATTTCAAGGTATCTTGCATCGCCGTATCTCTGATAAGCATTGCAGAAGCCTACAACACCCTCAGCCTGTACCCACCAGATATGCCATGTGTTTACAACGCCGTGTTCAACCTCGTTGTTAAGCCTGCCGTTTGATAACGCTCTGTCGGCAATGTTTCTTACAATCACCTTATTCATCTCGTCACATCTCTTGGAAAGATGCTCGTCGCCGATAACATCACAAGCCCTGTCGATAAGCCATGTAGCTTCAATATCGTGGCCGTATGAATAAATGTCGCCGATTTCGTTAAGGTTTTTATCGAAGAATACAAACAGCTTACCGCCGTTCTTGTCATAAATCCTGTCAAGTGTGCTCTCAAGCGTAAAGCGCAGTGCCTTTAATACCTGCTTGTCGCCGCTTACTCTGTAAAGCTCGGTGTATGCTTCCATAACGTGCAGGGTAGTGTTCATCGTCTTGTCAGCCATAAGACCGTTTTCGGAAAGAGCGTCGTTCGGGATAATGTTCCAGTCCTTTGAGAAAGCCTCAAGGTAGGCAACATCGTCACGGCACTTTTCTTCAACCGTATGGAATACATCAAGAGCAAGCTCTAATGCCGCTTTGTCCTTTGATGCGTCATAGTAGCTTGACATAGCGTAAATGAAGAAAGCCTGGCAGTATGTGTGCTTCATGCTGTCGTTTACAGTACCGTCAGCGTTCATCATCCAGTAAACACCGCCGTTTTCCTTGTCAACACAATACTTTGAAAGGAATTCATAAGCGTGCTTCGCTTTTTTCAGACAGTTCTGATCCTTGAGTACAAGATAGCAGTTTGAATAGAACCAAGGTATTCTTGAGTGAAGTATAACGCCTTTGGGTGCATTTTTATCAAGTGTGAGGTCGTTTCCTACATAGCCGTAAAAACCGCCGTTCACATCATCTTCAAGGTTATTCCAGAAAGGAATTATGTGTTCCGTAAGTTCCTTTTTACATTCACGAGCAAGCATTGTTTTTATTCTCCTCAGTCAAAAATTTTGTTCATAACAAGTCCCGTTGTAAGCTTGGGATAGAAGTATGTAGATTTCTGAGGCATTTTTTCGCCTGCAAGTGCAACATCTCTTATCTCTGAAACTCGTGTCGGGTTAAGTATAAACGAGCAGTTTGCACTGCCGTTGTCTACAGCTTCAATAGCCTCATCGAGAACTCTTGTATATGTAAGATTCTTCTGATTAGCCATATTTTCTTTATCTATACCGAATATTCTTTCAAGCACAAGCGTATGCAGTACGCTTACATCAAGCTCACGCAGCGCCTTGCTTGCAGTCGGCATAAGCTTCTCCATAAGAGAAGTGTCCTTTAACGTCATAAGCGTGTATTTGCCGTCGCAGTAAAGCACAAATGCCTTCTTGCCGTCGCTGTACGCCTTGTCAAGCTTTGTCGTACTGTCATTTCTTGAAAGTCCCGTTTCAATATCGAAATAGTCCTTTGACTTTTCGATAACCGCATTTACATCAAAGTTTTCAAGATCTCTTACAATTCTGTGGGTAGGGAATACCACAAGTCCGCTGTTTTCCATGTTTACAAGCATCATGGTAACGTATTCGGAAGTACCTACGTCCTGCTTGTTCTCTGCGACAAACTTCTTGTAGCGCAGTGCAGTTTCATAGCGGTGGTGACCGTCTGCAATATATAATTTTTTGTCAGCCATCTTTGCGGTGAGCTTTGCAATAAAGCTTTCATCGCTTACGCACCACAGCTTATGGGTAACTCCGTCGGGATCGGTAAACTGCTTGTCGGGAGTACCCTTGCTGGCATCGTTAATGAGTGTGAATACGCTGTTGTCATCGTCCATATATAACGAATATATCTGACTGAAATTACAGCCTGTTGCGCACATAAGGTTGAATCTGTCCTCTTTAGCCTTAGAGAGTGTTTCCTCATGCGGAAGAATTATTCCCTTTGAGAACTCCTCAAGCTTTACAAGCGACACATATCCCTTTACGCTGTAGCTTGAGCCGAGTGCGTCAAACACCATCTCGTAAATATATATTGACGGCTTTTCGTCACATTTGAGTATTTCCCCGTCAAGCCATTCGTTAAGATAAGCTCTTGCCTTGCCGTAAGCCTCGTCTGTATCCTCAGCGGTTTTGGGAAGCTCAAGCCTTATTATATTATGCGGATTTTCAGCAATATACTGCTTTTTCTGTTCGGGGCTTATGATGTCATAGGGAGGACAGCAAACCTCGCCTATATCTCCCGCCTTATCAGTAAACCTAAGACCTTTAAACGCTTTGATTTCAGCCATTTTGGTATTCCTTTCATTGTAAGCTTTGATAAATTATGCCGTTTATCTTATTAAAGCCGTTCAGCTTGTATTCGTTTTATGAACACAAGCTGAAACTGAACTTTTAATACTGATTATTCGTCCTTACCGCAACATTTCTTATATTTTTTTCCGCTTCCGCAGGGGCAGGGATCGTTTCTGCCTATCTTTTCGGAAGCAGATTTCTTTACGGTAGTATGAGAGCCTGCGTTTTCAGCGTCGGGCTTCATAACCTGTTCACGCTGAAGCGGTTCTTCAACTCTTACCTTTACGGTAAGAACAAGTCTTGCGGTATCTTCACGGATTGCCGCAATCATCTCGTCGAACATTGCGAAGCCTTCAATACGGTATTCGACAACAGGATCTCTCTGTGCATAGCTTCTCAGATAGATGCCTCGTTTGAGTTCTTCCATAGCGTCGATATGATCCATCCACTTTGTATCAACAACCTTAAGCAGACAGATACGCTCGATTTCACGCATATTTTCTTTGCCGAACATTTCTTCACGCTCGGCATAAAGCTCGTCGGCTCTTTCCTGAAGAAGCTTTATTATATCCTTGCGGTCGATATTGTTTAAATCATCTGTCGTATAGTTGAAATCGTCTTCCTTAGTAAGCATATTGGCAAAATGCTCACGCAGACCGATGAAATTCCAGTTTTCGGGATATTCGTCAGAGCAGTACAGCTTGACGTTTTCCTCTATCGTTTCCTTGATCATGCTCTTTACATAATCGCTGACATCTTCACCGTCGAGAACCTTTCCACGCTGTGAATAGATCGTCATACGCTGCTGTGACATTACATCGTCAAAGTCAAGGACATTCTTACGGATAGAGAAGTTTCTGCCCTCAACCTTACGCTGAGATGATTCAATAGTCTTTGTAAGGAATCCGTTTTCAATCGGCACATCGTCTTCAATACCGAGCGTCTGCATTACGCTCTGTACCTTCTCGCCGCCGAACTTACGCATAAGATCATCCTCAAGCGAAATGAAGAAACGGCTTTCGCCGGGATCGCCCTGACGTCCTGCACGTCCTCTTAACTGGTTATCAATACGGCGTGATTCGTGACGCTCTGTACCGAGTATGAACAGACCGCCTGCCTGTCGTACTTCCTCAGCCTCGTCCTTTATAGCCGCCTTATATTCGGCGTTGTACTTGATATATGTTTCTCTTGCGTTGAGAATATCTTCGTTATCTGTTTCGGCAAAGCCTGTAGCCTCGTTTATGAGAGCCTCGTCCATGCCCTCTTTTCTCATTCTTGCCTTGGCAAGGTACTCTGCGTTACCGCCGAGCATAATATCAGTACCACGACCTGCCATGTTTGTTGCGATAGTAACAGCACCTTTTTTACCTGCCTGTGCTACGATCTCAGCCTCACGCTCGTGATTCTTAGCGTTAAGTACTTCGTGCTTTATGCCTTTTTTCTTGAGCATAGAGGAGAGAAGCTCTGATTTCTCGATCGTGATAGTACCTACCAGCACGGGCTGTCCCTTGGCGTGACATTCTTCTATCTGACGGATAACGGCTTTGTACTTGCCTTCTTCGTTTTTATATACCTGGTCTTCGTGGTCAATTCTTGCAACGGGCTTGTTTGTGGGAATCTCAATAACGTCAAGAGCGTAGATCTGTCTGAATTCCGCTTCTTCCGTCATTGCAGTACCTGTCATACCTGACAGCTTATCGTACAGTCTGAAGAAGTTCTGGAATGTGATGGTAGCGAGCGTCTTGCTTTCGTTCTTTACCTTTACGCCTTCCTTTGCTTCAATAGCCTGGTGTAAGCCCTCGTTGAAGCGACGGCCGAACATAAGACGACCTGTGAACTCGTCAACGATTACGATTTCGCCGTCTTTTACAACGTAGTCAACGTCACGCTTCATGATACCTACAGCCTTTATAGCCTGGTTAACGTGGTGGAGAAGCGTCATATTCTCTGCATCCATAAGGTTTTCTACGCCGAAATATGCTTCTGCTTTTTTAACGCCTCGCTGAGTAAGAGTAGCGTTCTTTGCCTTTTCGTCTATGATGTAGTCACCGTCAAACTGATCCTGATCTTCCTTGCTGTCAAGATCAATTACGGTAAAGGGCTTTAACTGCAAAGCAAGTCTGTTGGCTTTCTGATAAAGGTCTGTTGACTTATCGCCTGGACCCGATATGATAAGAGGTGTTCTCGCTTCATCAATAAGTATGGAGTCAACCTCGTCGACAATTGCAAAGTTGAATTCACGCTGAACCTTATCCTTCTTGTAATTGCACATATTATCACGAAGATAGTCAAAACCGAATTCGTTGTTTGTACCGTAAGTAACATCGCAGTTATATGACTTTCTTCTCTCATCGTTTTTCATGTCGTGCAGGATAAGACCTACAGTAAGACCTAAGAATCTGTGTACACGGCCTATCATCTCGCCGTCACGCTTTGCAAGGTAATCGTTGACTGTTACAACGTGTACGCCCTTGCCGCTGAGCGCTACAAGGTAAGAGGGGAGAGCCGCAACGAAGGTTTTACCTTCACCTGTTCTCATCTCTGCAATACGTCCCTGGAAAAGGATAATACCGCCGAGTATCTGTACGGGATAAGGCTTTATACCGAGAACTCTCCACATTGCCTCACGGCATACGGCAAATGCGTCGGGAAGAATATCGTTCAGAGTTTCGCCGTTTTCAAGTCTTTCCTTCAGAGCAGGAGTCTGCGCCTTAAGCTCGGTGTCGGTCATTGCCGAATATTTTGATTCGAGTTCAAGAACCTTGTCCTTTATCGGAATTATTCTCTTGATCTCTTTTTCGGAATAGTTACCGAATATTTTTGTAAGTAATCCCATGTAAAATGCTTTTTCCTTTCGTTTTTGAGTAAACGGGCTGTATTGCGTAAAATACGGCATACCGCCGTAAGCTTATATATCAAGCCAAACGTCAAGCAACGTTATCAGCCTATTGTCATATTTTAGTTTACATTCTTTTATATTATACACTCACAAAGACGGTTTGTCAATATAAGCGGAGGTCTCCATAAAAAATTTTACAGTGTATATTAAATATGTATAGAATTATTCGGTTTCTATTGACTGCAAAGCGGCGATGTGGTAGAATAGAAAAAACACGAAGCATTGCGGATTTTTGCGAAAGGAAATACATTATGCTTATAAATATGATGGAACATTACGTTGATGAAAGACTGTCTGATCGGCTTAAAGAGTATAACTGTTGTAAATGTGAGGTATGTGTTGAGGATATGAAAGCCTTTGCGCTTAACCGACTTCCTCCTAAGTATGTCAGCACCGTAAACGGTCAGGTGTTTACCCGCATACAGCAGGAGCTTGAAAACCAGCCCTCTGTTGACCTTGATGTTGCAGTAATACAGGCTATTCAGCACGTTAGCACCAACCCCAGACACGACTGACAAGGATCAATGGCTAAATTGCATAAATTATAGAAAATTTTTAGTGCAAAAAGCGGATAAATCCTTTGAGTAATTGACTTTATCCGCTTTTTGTGCCATATTTCTATAGTAAAGCCGTAAGGTGCGAGATATTGCATCTTTCTCCGAACGGATATGTTGACAACTTCATATCAACCGAACTGATCTGAAAGAAATTTTTCTGACGGAAAAGCAAGGCGTTTTGTTTTACGATGTTTTACGGTAGAGCTGTGCCTTGGCATAGCTCTTTTTATTTTACTCGGAAAAAAGGTGATAAAAAATATGTGTTTACAAAGCAGAGTGGCACTGATCGGTATAGTCGTGTCCGAGCCGTCCTCGGTATCAAAGCTAAACGAATATCTTCATGAGTGCGCTCACTACATTATCGGCAGAATGGGAGTGCCTTACGAAAAGGCAGGCGTATCTATAATAAGCGTTGCGATCGACGCTCCGCAGGACGTTATAAATACGCTCTCAGGCAAGCTCGGAGCGCTGAAAGGCGTAACATCGAAAACTATCTATCAGAAGCTTCCCGAAGAAGTCCAAAAGACGAAGGAGGTGAACGGTTGAACGAGCTTAAAGCACTTACAGATAAGCTGTACAATACCCATCATCTTGAAAAAGACGAGTATGTGACGCTTATTGAAAACAGGGACAGCGTGCGAGATTATCTCTTTGAGCTGTCACGCAGTCTCCGTGAGGAATATTACGGTAAGGAAGTATATATCAGAGGTCTGATAGAATTTTCAAGCTACTGTAAAAATGATTGCTATTATTGCGGAATACGCCGCAGTAATAATCAAGCTGAGCGCTACAGACTGAGTAAGGAGCAGATACTTGACTGCTGTAAAACGGGTTATGAACTGGGCTTTCGGACATTTGTACTGCAAAGCGGGGAAGATCCCTATTACACAGACGATATGATATGCGATATTGTCTGTTCAATAAAACGTGATTTTCCCGATTGCGCCGTAACATTATCCATAGGCGAAAAAAGCAAGGAAAGCTACCGCAGATATTTTGAAAGCGGCGCTGACCGATATTTACTCCGCCACGAAACGGCAAATCATGAGCATTACTCAAAGCTCCACCCCCCTGAGCTTTCCGCACGGCACAGACAGGATTGCCTGAGAACGCTTAAAAAGATCGGCTTTCAGACGGGTGCAGGCTTTATGGTAGGCTCTCCGTATCAGACTACTGAAAATCTTGCCGAGGATATGCTGTTCCTTGAAGAACTGAAACCCGAAATGGTGGGAATAGGTCCGTTTGTACCGCACCACGCAACACCGTTTGCGGACAAACCGCAGGGTACTGCCGAGCTTACACTGTTTATGCTCGGACTTATACGGCTTGCCTTACCTGATGTGCTTCTTCCCGCTACAACAGCGCTCGGAACGATTCACCCCACAGGCAGGGAGCTTGCGCTCAAAGCGGGAGCAAACGTTGTAATGCCGAATCTGTCACCGACAGACGTAAGAAAGAAATATCTGCTGTATGACAACAAGATATGCACGGGCGATGAATCCGCACAGTGCAGAATGTGCCTGCAAAGACGTGTTGAAAGTGCAGGCTATGAAATAGTTGAATCAAGAGGCGATCATGCCGCTTATAATGAAAGGAAATAAATATGTATAATTACGACCCCAAATCTCTTAAAGCAGAGGAATTTATCAATCACGAGGAAATTGAAGAAACCTTGAAGTATGCCGAAGAAAACAAGCACAACGCCGAGCTTATTGACAGCATATTAGAGAAAGCAAAGCTCAGAAAAGGTCTTTCCCACAGAGAAGCCGAGGTTCTGCTTGACTGCGATATTCCCGAAAAGAACGAGGAAATATACAAGCTTGCCGAGCAGATAAAGAAGGATTTCTACGGCAACAGAATAGTAATGTTTGCTCCGCTGTACCTGTCAAACTACTGCGTAAACGGATGTCTTTATTGTCCTTATCACGCCAAGAACAAGCATATATGCCGTAAAAAGCTGACGCAGGACGAGATAAGACAGGAAGTTATCGCTTTACAGGACATGGGACACAAAAGACTTGCCATTGAAGCAGGTGAAGACCCCGTTAATAATCCTCTTGAATACATACTTGAATGTATTAACACCATCTATTCAATAAAGCACAAGAATGGCGCTATCCGCAGAGTTAACGTAAATATCGCCGCTACGACTGTAGAAAACTACAGAAGGCTCAAAGAAGCAGGTATAGGCACATATATCCTGTTCCAGGAAACCTATCATAAGGAAAGCTACGAGCGCCTTCACCCCACAGGACCGAAGCACAATTACGCTTACCATACCGAGGCTATGGACAGAGCTATGGAGGGCGGTATTGACGATGTCGGTATCGGCGCATTGTTCGGACTTGAGCTTTACAGATACGAATTTGCGGGACTTTTAATGCACGCAGAACACCTTGAAGCCGTTCACGGTGTAGGTCCTCACACAATTTCCGTACCCAGAGTAAGAAGGGCGGACGACATTGATCCCGATGAATTTGACAACGGTATCACAGATGAAACATTTGCAAAAATCGTAGCCTGTCTCAGAATCGCAGTTCCGTACACAGGAATGATAGTTTCTACAAGAGAAAGTCAGAAGTCAAGAGAAAGAGTGCTTCATCTCGGCATTTCGCAGATAAGCGGCGGATCAAGAACAAGCGTCGGCGGTTATGTAGAGCCTGAAACTGAGGAAGAAAACTCCGCACAGTTTGACGTATCGGATAACAGAAGCCTTGACGAGGTCGTAAACTGGCTTATGCAAATGGGCTACATTCCGTCATTCTGCACAGCCTGCTACCGTGAGGGCAGAACAGGCGACCGTTTCATGAGCCTGTGCAAGGCAGGACAGATTCAGAACTGCTGTCACCCCAATGCGCTTATGACGCTCAAGGAATATCTTGTTGACTATGCGTCTGACGATACAAGAAAAATCGGCGAGGAGCTTATCGCAAGAGAGCTTAAAACTATTCCCAATGAAAAGGTAAGAGCAAAGGCAACAGAGTATATTGACAACATTATGCACGGTCAGAGAGATTTCAGATTCTGATTAAAGAAAGGAGCAATCTGTGAGTTTAAACTCTACTCCCGGCGGCGAGCGCATACATATCGGAATTTTCGGCAGAAGAAACGCAGGCAAATCCAGTCTTATAAACGCAATTACGGGTCAGGAGCTTGCCGTGGTTTCAGATACCGCAGGAACGACCACCGACCCCGTTTCAAAGGCTATGGAGCTTTTGCCGCTCGGTCCTGTCATGATAACCGACACGCCCGGACTTGACGACGAGGGCGACCTCGGCGGTATGCGTGTAAAGAAAAGCTATCAGGTGCTGTTCAAGACTGATATTGCATTGCTCGTTGTAGACAGCACCAAGGGCATTTCCGACTTTGATACGGCTATTCTTGAAAAGCTGAAAAAGCAGAATATACCTTGTATAACGGTAATGAATAAATGCGGCTTGCTGGACAGTGTTCCTGCACAAAGCGGCGATACAATTTATACGGACGCTCTTGAAAAAACAAACATTCATGAGCTTAAGGAACTCATCGGCTCAAAAGTGAATGTTAAAAATGAATCTCTTTGTATTTGTGCCGATTTGTTGAATCCCGGCGACATAGCAGTTTTGGTAGTCCCTATAGATAAAGCCGCCCCGAAAGGCAGACTTATATTACCTCAGCAACAGACTATAAGGGATATACTTGAAGCTGACGCCACGGCTGTCGTATGTAAGGAATATGAGCTGAGAGATACTTTATCAAAGCTGTCGGTAAAGCCGAAGCTTGTCATAACCGACAGTCAGGTGTTTTCAAAGGTTTCAGCCGATGTTCCCGATGATATTATGCTCACCTCATTTTCGATACTTATGGCACGCTACAAGGGCGACCTTGAAACAAATGTGCTTGGGGTTACTGCGCTTGACAGATTAAACGACGGTGACAGAGTGCTGATTTCCGAGGGTTGTACACATCACAGACAATGTGACGATATAGGCACTGTAAAAATACCGAGATGGGTCAGCAACTATACAGGTAAAAAATTGGAGTTTGAGTTTTCCTCGGGCGGTACTTTCCCTGAGGAGCTGGGCAAATATAAGCTTATAATACATTGCGGAGGCTGTACTCTCACGGAGCGTGAGATGAAATACCGTATAGCCTGTGCCAAAGATGCAGGAATACCCATCACCAATTACGGAATCTGCATTGCTTACACACAGGGCATATTGAAACGCAGTGTACAACCGTTTGAGTATATCTACTCACTTTTAAACGGTGACGAACAATGAGGAAAGAAACGGATTTTCTCGGAAGCATTGAATTGCCCGATGACTGTTTGTACGGCATAAATACGGCGAGAGCGGCGACTAATTTCAATATCTCAGACCGTCCTGTTCATAAAGAGCTGATATATGAACTTATCATGCTGAAAAAAGCGGCGGCAATTGCAAACCGTGATGCAGGGCTTCTTGACAGCGATATATCGGAATATATTGCGAAGGCCTGCGATAAGCTGGTTGAAAATACAGATATGGCGGTTTTCCCTGTTGACGCATTACAGGGCGGAGCAGGAACATCTGTAAACATGAACGTAAATGAAGCAGTCTGCAATACCGCCTTGCTTCTTGCGGGAAGAAAATGCGGAGAATACAGCTATATAAATCCTTTTGAGCATGTCAATCTGAATCAGTCGACCAACGATGTTTTTACTACCGCTGTCCGTATAGCTTCAATCAAGCTGCTCAGAAAGCTTAGCGATGCCTGCGCAGAGCTTCAATCGGCATTGCAGGAAAAAGAGCATGAGTTTGCCGATGTTAAAAAGATCGCCAGAACAGAGCTTATGAATGCAACCGAAATAACACTAGGTGAACATTCTGCTCGTGCAAGTCCGATACCGCTGTATTTGCGGACAAGCTCGGTCATGCGGAAAACATATTTGTTGTTTATTGCTTTGCCGACCGCCGCACCGCCGATATTGATGAAACGCAGTCGTTCTTCCGCTTTGTATATTCTCCATCTGTCTCTTGATATGCACTGGGCATAAGAGCCGAATTGTTCTATGGATATAACGCAGAATTGCGATGCTTTTGCAGAAGCTTCGGGATTGCTTAAAGCCCTGTCCGTAAACCTTATAAAGATTGCAAACGATCTGAGAATGATGAATACCGAATTTTTAGGCGAAATCAAGCTGGCCCTATGCAAAAGGGAAGTACCGCCATGCCCGGCAAGGTCAATCCTGTTATTACCGAAGCGGTTATTCAGGCGGCTGTAAAGGCGATTTCCGATGACAGCGCCGTGACATATACCATATTTATTATACCACATATCAATGAAAAAGCCAAGCAAAAATGCTTGGCTTTTTCGACAGTCTGCAGGCTTTCACGCATTTGTGAAAGCCTTTTTCGTTATTTAATTCCCGGTAGCTGAAAGGCTACTATTCCCGCTATACATACAATACTTCCGATTATATTCATCGGCTTTGTGCTTTCCTTTTTTATAAGACCTATAAAGAACAGCACAACCATTATCATCGGCTGAATGAATGAGTAATTTGTCATACTTGTAGCAATGACTGCGTTTTCAAGCACAAGTCCCAGTGCGTTCGGTATCTTTGTAAGCGCCACAAACGCACAGCCTTTCGGCTTATCCTTTATCAGTCTGATTGGGTGAACAAAGGGTATCAATACAAGCGCCAGCAATATAAGACCGAACAACAGTGCAAAATACGATGATATGTATGGTGCTGAGGCTGTAATTATAAAGCCGTAGCCGAACTTTGACAGCAGATAGAAAAACAGCGGTATTATTATCCTTTTATAATTGATGTGTCCCTTTTCCGATTTTGCTATCATGAAAAGCCCTACAGCCGTAACAGCTATAGCCAGCAATCTGAACGGGCTGAAGGTATCAGCCGCAGTGATTATATCAGTCGCATAGGAAGCAAACAGACACAGTCCGAGCCATGCTTTCAGCTCAAACGCTGACATTTCGGTCAATACAAGCGCCGACATCTTGAATTCAAGCAGCTTCGATACCATTATCAGAATCGCCGCAAGCGCAGACTGCCAGCACAGCTCAATGTGCATATCTGAAAACGGCATAAGCGGCAGTAACAGTACCGCTGTCGGCAGTGCCATAAGGAACGTAAACGAATTGCCGTCAAATTTCAGCTTGGCAACGGAATACTTATCACTCAGACTGCAAACTGTATAGCAGGCAACAACCAGTAACATTAAAAACATATATTCTTATTCCCGTCTTTTATTCTTCAATTGTATATTCAAGCATTTCATAATGTAGCTTTGCACCAATATCAGTACCGAGCGGTAAAAGCGCCAGTGCAATAAACAGTGTTTCTCCGTTATTCCTGTCTGTAAGCACAGCATACTCTCCGCTTATTTCCGTTACAATATAGTCTTTAGGCTCCATCTCAGATTTTACCGTCCTTTTTACAGATTACATTTAATTTTATCACAAAAACACGGCAATAACAAGCATTTTTTACTTGAAACCAAGACGTTAATATGCTATACTAGAGTTTACCGAAAAATGATAAGCTAAAAAATGCTTGGTATAACCTAAAAGAAAAGTAACAAAAGAACAACGGAAAGAAAAGAAGAAAAAGAAAACTATGAGAGATCTTACAAAAGGAAGCATAATCAGACTTATGCTCCTGTTCAGCCTGCCTATTCTGCTCGGCAGTCTGTTCCAACAGGCGTATAATTTGGTCGACATAATAATTGTCGGCAAAAAGCTGGGTGAACTGTCGCTGTCGGCTGTCGGCTCTACTACAGCGGTAGTATCGCTTATGTTCAACATCATAAACGGCTTGTGTACAGGCTTTGCGATTCCCGTTGCAAAGCACTACGGTGCGAATGACATGAACAGTGTCCGCCGTACCGTCGCAGGTATGATTACATACTCCGCAATAATAACAGCGGTTATAATGGCGCTTTGCATTGTATTTGTTGACCCGCTACTGACAGCGCTCAACACTCCGTCCGAAATTTTCGGCGAAGCAAAACTCTATCTTACAATAGTAGCAGGCGGACTTATAGTCACCCTGATCTACAACCTTGAAGCGAATATCCTCCGTGCGCTCGGCGACAGCGTTATTCCGCTTATAATTCTTGTAATATCCGCCGTCCTTAATGTCGGACTTGACTTCCTGTTCATATTCGGCTTTGGAATGGGTGTTGACGGTGCGGCACTTGCAACCGTTATCGCACAGCTGATTTCAGCTGTGATCTGCTTTATCTACCTTATTAAAAAATGTCCGTTCTTAAAGCTCGGCAAATCCGATTTCAGACTGAGCGGTCAGGAAATCAAGTCACTCCTTGCAACAGGACTTGGAATGGCGTTAATGTATTCAATAGTTGACATCGGCTCAATTGTACTTCAGAACGGTATCAACGGACTGGGAACGGATATAATTTCTGCTCACACCGCAGCCCGAAAGATATTCAGCTTTACTATCATGCCGTTTTCCGCAATCAGCGCAACACTAGTTACCTTTGTCAGCCAGAATCTCGGCGCAGGACGGTTTGACAGAATAAAGAAAAGCATAAAGTACGGTCTGCTTATAGGCTACGGCTGGTCGACCTTAGCCGTACTGCTTGTTTATCTGTTCGGCGAACAGCTTGTTCTGATGATAGCTCCCGCCGATAACCGTGTGATCATTGATACCGCCGTTTACTATCTGCGTATCAACGTTCCGTTCTACTACGCCCTGAACACGCTCCTGTCGCTCAGATGCACATTACAGGGACTGGGTAAAAGCGTTGTTCCTATCGGTGCAAGCCTTGTTGAAATGCTGTGGAAGATAGTGACCGTAATCGCCGTTATCCCGATATGCGGATATTTCGGCGTTTGCATATCCGAGCCGATTATATGGACGGCAAGCGGACTGCTTGTTGCGATCATTGCGATAAAGACGCTCAGGGCGTTTGAAAAAGCATAAACACGATTTTATACATTTTGAGCATATTTGAGTATTATTACAAAAAAATGCAAAAAAT
>CAVJKI010000011.1:0-797 GCA_963649995.1 Sodaliphilus sp. | reverse complement strand
GTAATGATATTCTACATTCTGAGCAATTTTGAGTATTTTTACAAAAAAGTGCAGAAAACCGCTTGAAATGTCGTTAATATAGTTGTATAATGAATACATTAGTAGCTTTAACGCTAAGAAAGGTTAATTTTATGAACATCTGGCACGATATTGACAAAGAAAGAGTAACCCCCAACGACTTTTTAGCCGTTATTGAAATATCAAAGGGCAGTAAGTCAAAGTACGAGCTTGACAAGAAAACAGGCGTGCTTATCCTTGACAGAATACTGTATACATCTACCCATTATCCCGCAAACTACGGTTTTATCCCCAAAACGCTTGCAGACGACGGCGACCCTCTGGACGTACTGGTGCTTTGCAACGAGCCTCTCGTTCCGCTTGTACTTGTACAGTGCTATCCGATAGGCGTTATCAACATGATAGATAACGGTAAGATGGATCAGAAGATAATCGCAATTCCGTTTGAAGACCCGAACTATAACTCATACAGAAGCATTGAGGGATTACCCTCGCACATCTTTGATGAAATGCTCCACTTCTTCAAGGTATATAAACAGCTTGAGGGTAAGGAAACAGCCGTTAACGAGGTTATGGGACATAAAGCGGCAGTTGAAATAATCAAGGAATGTATCGCAAACTACGACGAGGTTTATGGAGAAAAGTACAATAACGATGATTCTGGCAAGTAAATCTCCGAGAAGAATAGAACTCATGACGCTGGCAGACTTTGACTTTATATCAGTTCCTGCCGTAAAGGAAGAAAATATCCCGGACGGCACAGCTCCGTCCGATGCGGT
>CAVJKI010000010.1:8283-18747 GCA_963649995.1 Sodaliphilus sp. | reverse complement strand
AGACTCTCACTTGTTCCCTTTGGTCGTCTTCCTCGTCCATATTGACGTGTGTATTAATTCGAATAGCGAACCCGAGAAGTGCTATCCTGCAAACAGAACTATCGGTAGCTTGCTATCACTCTAACGACAATCTTTTTGTATAAATAAGGGATACCGTACTTCCCCACGGTATCCCTTTTATTATTTTCAGCTTTCCTGTTCTTCCCTCAGCCTGCCCAACGTCTGACAAAGCAAATCTATATTCGCAGGCTTTGCAAAATGTGCATTCATTCCCGCCCTTACAGTTTCGCTTACATCCTCCGCAAACGCATTTGCGGTAAGCGCAATTATAAACACCTTTTTTGCGTCGGGACGTGAAAGCGCTCTTATTGCCGCTGAAATAGTTACAACGTTCGACCTGTCCCCTTTTCGGTAAGATAGGAATTTGTGAAAACGACCTCGCCGTTACCCGCAAGCGCCCTTTTATACCACTCCTGCTTTTTGAAATCATAGTTTTCAAGCCCGTCGACATTATCCGACGATATAAGCTTTCCGTCAAGGATAACATAGCACAGCAGATTCTCGTCCTTTGTCGAGGATTTTGCCTGCCTGAAAAATGTGTTGATTACATTCCTCATACGGTCCTCGGATATATCTGCGTCAACCATATCGTTTAACTGTATCATACCAAGCTCAATTATGGTCGTGTACATTGATATATCTTTTTCTTCATCGGAGGCATAGCTCTGAATAAGCTTTTCGCCAAGGGAGTTGGCGTTATTTATTACCGCTGTACATGAGCCGATTATTCCGACAAAGGCGACTGCAAATATAAGCGCCAATATGGCAAGCATGAGCAAAGGCATACGCTTTGCACGTTTTTCGGTAGCTTCGTAAAATCGTTTCATTGATTTCTCTTATGTTTATAAACACTGATAAAGCCGACCTTACAGACAAAAAAGCAAGGACGGCTTTGAAAAATTATCTTTCTTCTCTGAAGTACGCTTCGCCCAGCGCCTTGGGAGGCTGATTTTCTTTCTTTTTTCTCATTGCTATGAATATCAGAACTATGATTGTAGCAATGTACGGCAGCATTGTGAGGAACTGAGAGGGTATCTGTATTTCCCAACCCTGCATCTTATAGTTAAGACCTCTGAGCATACCGAAAAGATACGCCGCAAAAATAGCCTTGAGCGGATTCCATGTGCTGAATATGATAAGCGCTACCGCTATCCAGCCTGCACCCGCCGTAACGTTATCCTGCCATGTAGTAAGGAATGCGGTCGAAAGATAAGCGCCGCCAAGTCCGCAGAGGAAGCCTCCGAGCAGGATATTCATGTATTTGTGAAGCGTTACATTGATACCCGAAGCGTCAGCCGCACCGGGGTTTTCGCCGATCGCCCTGACATAAAGTCCGAGCTTTGTTTTGTTGAGATAGAAATATGCAAGTACAGCGACTATAAGTCCGAGCCATACATATATGTCCTGTGAGAAAAGAGCCTCACCCAAAATCGGTATATCCTTAAGGAGCGGTATCTCTATAGGACGGAATGCCGAGCTTACCGACTGCGGTATCTGTTCGCTTGATACCCAGCCGCCTATAAGACCCGAAACGCCCGTACCGAATATCGTCAGTACAAGACCTGTAACTACCTGGTTTCCACGGAGCGTAACCGTGATAAATGCATAAATCAGAGCGCCTGCCGCACCTGCCGCACCCGATGCGAGCATTGCAAGCAGAGGGTTGCCTGTAGCACACGCCACAGCGAAGCCGAGCGCCGCACCCATAAGCATCATACCCTCGACGCCGAGGTTCATGTGACCTACCTTTTCGCAAAGGATACCGCCGACTATCGCAAACAGTATCGGAGTACCTGTCTGAATGGCTGTCTGTAAAAACAGACCCATCTGTTCGAGAATATCCATTATTCAGCCTCCTTTACAGCGGTGCGCTTACGAAGCGATATTTTGTAGTTAATGAAGAATTCGCACGCAAGAACAAAGAAGATTATAACACCCTGCATGATTTCCGTAATTGACGAGGGAATCTTCATTACCTGAAGCGAGCTTCCGCTCTGGAGAAGTATCGAGAACATAAACGATGCAACCACGATAACGGGCGGTTTCAGCTTTGCAAGCCATGCGGTTATTACCGCAGTAAAGCCGAGACCTGCCGACATTGAATCGGTGATCGACTTTTCAACTGCGCTTGCCTGCATAAAGCCTGCCATACCGCAAAGTCCGCCTGAAATAAGTACAGCGATTATCATTATCTTTACGGTGTTCATACCTGCATATTTTGCCGTAGTTTCGCTTTCGCCGATAACGTCTATCTGATAGCCGAGCTTTGTATATCTCAGAAGTATCGTCATAATTATGACAAGCACTAGCATTATTATCCAGCCTGAGTGGATTCCGAACACATCGGGCAGTACCGCATTTTCCGAAAAGTTGGGTACCTTTGCCGCACCGAGCGCCGCAGGATCCTTCCACGGACCATATTGCAGATAGCTGATAAAGGCTATCGCTATATAGTTCATCATAAGTGTTACAAGCGTTTCACTCGCCCCGAATTTAGCCTTTATGACTGCGGGAATGAGCGCCCATAAGCCGCCGCATACAAAGCCTGCGATACACATGAGCGGTAAAAGGAGCATCGGCGGCAGATCAGGACACATAAAAGCCATGGAAGCCGCACCGAATGCGCCCATGTAGAACTGACCCTCCGCACCGATATTCCAGAATTTCATTCTGAACGCTATCGCAATACCGAGCGATAAGGTCGTCAGCAATATCGTCTTGTTCATAACGTCCTTGAAACGCTTGAACGGTGTCTGGATTATCTTGCCGTATACCTTGAAAGGATCATAGCCCATTATGGCAAGTACTATTCCGATAAATATAAGCGACAGCACTATTGCGCCTATTCTTATAAGAACATCGGCAAGCTTTGACGTGCCCTTCTGACGCTTTGAAATCTGTATCATGCTCATACGGCTTTCTCCTTTCCTGTATTTATATGATCTCCCACCATCATAAGTCCTATATCTTCCTTTGTTACGTCAGCGGGATTTACTATGTCTATTATCTCACCATCATGTATTACCATAAGACGGTCTGAAATGCTTTTCAGTACGTCAAGGTCCTCACCGATGAACAGAACGGCTACGCCTTTTTTCTTCTGCTCATTGAGCATGTGGTATATGTTGTACGATGCGCCGATGTCAAGACCTCTTACGGGGTAAGCCGTTATCAGCACCTTAGGCGAAAGCCATATCTCACGTCCGAGCAGTACCTTCTGGATATTACCGCCCGACAGCTTCTTTACCGTATAGTTTACCGACGGGGCGTAGATATTGAAATCGGAAACTATCTGCTCTGCAAGCTTCTTTGCAAACTTGCTGTCTATGAAGGGGCCGGGGTTATGGTTATAGGATTTCAGTATAACGTTGTTCGTTATGCTCATGCCTGCCACAAGACCCATGCCGAGTCTGTCCTCGGGAACGAAGCTCATGCTTATACCTTTTCTGATTATCGCTCTCGGATCAAGTCCCTTTATGCTTGAACCCTCAAATTCAATATCGCCGTCTGTTGCCCTGTCAAGACCTGCAATTATCTCACAAAGCTCCTTCTGACCGCTTCCCGCAATACCGGCAACACCGAGTATCTCTCCGCCGTAAACATCAAAGTTGACGTTGCTAAGAACATCTACTCCGTCCGCATTTTTCTTTGACAGGTTCTTTACGGAAAGCAACGGCTGTTTATTGTAGTCACAGCACTCAGGACGTTCTATTTCTAGAGTTACCGCCTTGCCTACCATCATTTCAGTAAGCTGCTGAGGGGTGGTTTCGCTTGTCTTTACCGTACCGATACACTCACCCTTACGCAGAACAGTCACACGGTCAGATATGTCCATGACCTCCGCCATCTTATGAGTGATAATGATTATCGTACAGCCCTGCTCCTTCATCTTTCTGAGGATCGCAAACAGTGCGGTTATCTCCTGAGGAGTAAGCACCGCCGTAGGCTCGTCAAGTATAAGAACATTCGCTCCCCTGTAAAAGACCTTCATTATCTCTACAGCCTGCTTTTCGCTGACAGACATATTATATATCTTCTTATCAGGGATAACATTCAGACCGTACTTTTCATTCAGCTTGTTCACATGGTGAGCCATACGCCTTTTTGATGTTACAAAATGCTTTATATGACCCATTACCACATTCTCAGCCGCCGTCATTACTTCAATCAGCTTGAAATGCTGATGCACCATGCCTATACCCGATTTTATTGCGTCACCGGGCGAGCTGAAGTGCATCTTCTTGCCGTCTATCGTGATAGTTCCGCTGTCGGGCGTGTAAATTCCGCTCAGCATATTTACAAGCGTACTTTTGCCCGAGCCGTTCTCGCCGAGCAGTGCAAGTATCTCCCCCTTGTACACGTCTACGGAAATATCCTTGTTTGCGTATACCGAGTCAAACGACTTGGTTATGTTCTCAAGTTTTATATAAGGATCTGACATATAACCTCCTTGATAATTGCGATTTGTCTTTTTAAAGCATCGCAAAATATTCGGTGCTTTAAAAAGACAAATCGGGCAGCCGCACTGCGACTGCTCGTATTGCCTTAAAGTCTTTATAGCTTGTCCGATTATACGGGGATAGTACCTACTACGCCCTTAACGAACCAGTTCATGTTCCAAATCTCGTCATCTGTCATCTTAACGCCTGCGGCTACCTTTTCGTTGCCGTCCTGGTCATAAAGAGGACCTGTGAAGGGTTCAAGTGTGCCGTCAATGATGGCCTTCTGAGCTGCGTCAACCTTTTCCTGTGTGCCTTCTGCACAGAGGTCTGTCAGCTTGTCAAGGTATGTCATGTTAGCGGCAAGACCTTCCCAGTATGCACGGCTTGTCCATGTTCCGTCAATAGCCTTCTGTACATCGTCTGTATAGAATGTCTTCCAGTCGAAGCAAGCGGCTGTGAGGTAAGCCTTGGGAGCTGCGTCAGATGTGGGGAAGTTGTAGCCTATGCAGTATGCACCCTTTTCTTCAGCGGCAACCTGAGGAGCTGTTGTATCCTGGTGCTGAGCGATTATATCAACGCCCTTGTTAAGAAGCTCAAGAGCTGCCTGCTTTTCAACAGTAGGATCATACCATGTGTCTGTGAATACTACTTCTACCTTAGCGTCGGGGTTAACAGACTGTACACCGAGTGTGAATGCGTTGATACCGCGGATAACCTCGGGGATACCCTTAGCTGCAACGTAACCGATGTAATTCTTTTCTGTCTTCATACCTGCAACGATACCTGCAAGGTAACGAGCCTGGTATACCTTACCGAAGTAGGTTGACATATTATCTTCTCTCATATAACCTGAGCAGTGAGCAAACTTGATGTCGGGATGCTCTTTAGCCATCTGGTCTGTACCTTCCATAAAGCCGAAGGAGTTGGAGTAGATAAGGTTACAACCCTCGTCGATAAGTGTCTGGATAGCTTCCTTTGTGTCAGCAACAGTTTCGGGAACGTCTTCAACGTAGTAGGTCTTTACACCCATAGCCTCAACTGCAAGTCTGCCTGCGTCGTGAGCCTGTGTGTAACCGCCGTCGTTGATCTTACCGATGTAGATAAAGCCTGCTACGACGTCGTTCTTAGCCGAATTGTCGCCTGTGCTTTCCTTAGAGCTGTCTGATGTACTCTGTGCATCGGAAGCCTTGCTCTCATCGGCACTGCTTGTTGCATTGCCTGAGCAACCTGTAAGACCTGCTGTGAGCGCACAGGTTGCAGCCAGTAAAATGGCAATAAGTTTCTTTTTCATGTTTTTCCTCCCTATTAAAACAGTAAAAGATATATTAACGGCACTTTGCCGCTAAATACAATTAATCAAGGCTCAGTGTCTGAAAACACATCCGCCGTCAACGCTCATTGAGTCAACCACTGCCAGCGACTCAACCCTGATTCCCTTTGAGCGGACAAGCTCTCCGCCCTTCTGGAAGCCCTTTTCTATAACGATACCGGCACCTGCTATCTTTGCGCCCGCACCCTTTACTATATCTATAAGACCGAGTAAAGCACAGCCGTTAGCAAGGAAGTCGTCAATTATCAGCACGTTGTCGTCAGGCGACAGGAACTTTTTGCTGACTATTACATTATATGTACGCTTATGAGTAAAGCTCTCTATAGAGGTCGAGTATACCTCGCCGTCAATGTTGACGCTCTGCGCCTTTTTCGCAAATACGACAGGACAGCCGAAATACTGCGCAGTAACGCACGCAATGCCGATACCCGATGCCTCAATAGTCAGAATCTTGTTTATGCCCTTGTCGGGAAACAGCCTGCGGAATTCCTTGCCTATCTCATTGTACAGCTCTATATCCATCTGGTGGTTGAGAAAGCTGTCAACCTTAAGCACGTTTCCCTCTTTGACTATACCGTCCTTTTTTATGCGATCCTCCAGTAACTGCATTTTGCTTTTCCTCCCCGTTTATTTCAGTAATTCACGTCCCATGAGTACGCCCATGACAGATGCCATCATAAGTCCTCTTGTCCAGCCGCTTGAGTCGCCTAAGCAATGCAGTCCCTTTACATTCGTGTTGAAATGCTCGTCCATTTTTATGCGGTTGCTGTAGAATTTGAGCTCAGGTGAATAAAGAAGCGTTTCACGGCTTGCAAAGCCCGGAACTACCATATCCACAGCCTTTATGAAATTGATTATATTCGTCATCGTTCTGTAAGGCATAGCCGCCGTAATATCGCCCGCAACAGCGTCGGGAATAGTCGGCTTTACATTGGAGAAATTAAGCTCCTTGGACCATGTGCGCTTGCCGTCAAGAATATCGCCGTAACGCTGTACAAGAATGTGCCCGTTACCGAGCATATTTGTAAGCTCGCCGACCTTTTTCGCATATTCGATAGGCTGATTGAACGGTACACTGAAATTATGCGAACACAAAATAGCAAGGTTTGTGTTGTTGCTCTTGAGTTCCTTGTATGAGTGACCGTTTACAACGGCTAAATCGTTGTCGTAATTCTCCTGGCTTACAAATCCGCCGGGGTTCTGACAGAATGTACGCACCTTGTTTTTAAACGGCAGAGGATAACCGATAAGCTTTGATTCGTAAAGCACGGCGTTGACTTCCTCCATAACCTCGTTTCTGACCTCAACTCTTACGCCGATGTCAACGGTACCGGGAGTATGCTCAACGTTGTGCGCCTCGCAGGTCTTTTCAAGCCAGTCAGCACCCTTACGACCTGTAGCTATTACTATTTCATCACCGTGAATAGTTTCCTTGTCACTTCCGTCACGGGCATTTGAGATAATAACACCCTTACATACGCCGTCCTCGATTATAAGATCCTCGCAGTTCTTACCGAACAGTACCTCAACGCCGTTTTCGATAAGGTATTTTTCTATCTTGAAATACAGCTCATGTGCCATTTCCGTACCTAAGTGGCGGATAGGACAGTCAACCAGCTTTAAGTTTGCGTTTATGGCTTTCTTTCTTATTTCTCTTATCTTGTCGGGGTCGCTTACACCCTCAACGTGCTTGTCCGCACCGAATTCAAGATAAATCTTGTCTGTGTAGTTTATCGTTTCCTGGGCAAGCTCCTCACCTATAAGCTCAGGGAGCGTACCGCCGACCTCGCATGAGAGCGACAGCTTACCGTCCGAGAATGCTCCCGCACCCGAAAAGCCCGTTGTGATATGGCAGTAGGGCTTGCAGTTCATGCAATGCTTTGTCTTAGCCTTGGGACAGCTTCTCTTTTCTACGGAGGCACCCTTTTCGATTATCAGTATTTTTTTGTCCGAGCCGTTCCTTACCATTTCAATTGCGGTGAATATTCCCGCAGGACCTGCTCCGACAATTACAACATCGTATTTCAATTACTTTTCTCGCCTCTCTTATTTTCAGCAACAATACGGCGTTTTACCGCCTCTTTGCAGAAAAACGCCGAAATTGCACTAATATAATTATTTTGACACAATTCGAGCGTAAAGTCAATATCAAACCGACACAAAAATGAACTTTTGTGAATATTTTTATGTTATTTTCGGCAAACTGCCGAATATATTGCGATTTATGGTGTTATAAACACAATCAAGTAAAATAGCGCAAATGATTATTGACAAAAAGCGCATGATATGTTATATTAAAAATAGCATACTATTCAAAGCTTTCAGAAATTTTTACACAGCTAAAGGAGCATATTCCATGACCCAAACCAAGAAACGCATTATTATCATTACAGCATCAGCAATAGTATTATCTTTTTTGTTGATTTCATCAATTTTTTCTGCTTTGCAATTCAGCACATTCAATAGTTTTTCTTCATTTCCTGCATTTTTTCGGGTTATAAGCGGTTCAGAAGATGTTATTGAAGTTGACGGCTGCAACATTATGATGTGTTCGCCGACAAATTCGGTTGAAAAGCTGACAGCTTATCTTAAAGCGTTGAGCGTGACCCGGAAAATGATATGGGCGGCAGGATCGGCTTTACCGAAAACAGCGAAAAAATTCAGCTTGCAGTCCGCATAAACGGATATTACGCTTTATTCACAAGGGTATAACATTGTGATCCGCACTGAAAATGAAACTGTGTCCGCTTGTGAGCGGATGCAGTTTTTTATTTTTTACAAAAAAATTCTTGACAACAGTCCGAAATCGGATTATAATATCTCTCAGTCCGTTTTCGGACTTTAATCCTTACCGAACAATAAACTTCAAAAAGGAGAAAGCTTTGGATAACACGGATAATCTGAGAAAAAAGCTGTATGTATATAATAACGTGCTGAAATCGGTGGACGAAAGCTACAGAAATGTCGCAAAGCGTTACGGGCTTTCCGAGACGGCTTTCTGGACGCTGTACACACTGCGCATGGAGGCGGGCGACATGACACAGAGCGATGTCTGCAACGTACTGTATCAGCCAAAACAAACGGTCAATTCCGCACTCAAAAAGCTTGAGAGCGAGGGCTATATAACGCTTACTCCGGCTGGTGTGCATACTAAGAATATCAGCTTTACCGAAAGCGGAATAAAGCTATGCGAACAGACTGTAGACAAGGTTATAGGGGCTGAATGTGCTACTTTCAGAGAAATGACAGACAATGATGCTGAAAATCTGATCGCACTTCAGAGAACATACAGTATATTATTGAAAAACAAGTTGAATAATCTATAAAAAAGGAGAACAAAAGAAAATGAGCAAGATAAAACTTTCAGATCATTTCACGGTCGGACGGCTTTTCCGTTTTGTACTGCCGTCTATCGCCATGATGGTATTTGTATCCATATACGGCGTTGTTGACGGCTTCTTTGTATCAAACTTTGCAGGCAAAACATCGTTTGCTTCAATAAACCTTATAATGCCGTTTGTAATGATACTCGGCGGTGTCGGATTCATGGTCGGCACGGGCGGAACGGCACTGGTTTCGCAGAAGCTCGGAGAAGGAGATAAAAAGACCGCAAATCGCTATTTCTCCATGATGATAATACTGACGGCTATACTCGGCGTTATCCTGACAGCACTCGGTCTTATCTTTACGGAAAATGTAGCCGTACTCTTTGGTGCAACTCCTGAAATGCTCGGTGACTGTGTGCTTTACGGCAGAATAGTAATCGCATTCACAACCGCTTTTATGCTGCAAAACGTGTTCCAGAGCTTTTTCATTGCTGCCGAAAAGCCGAAGCTTGGACTTATCTCAACAATAATGGCAGGCTGTACAAATATCGTTCTTGATGCCGTATTTGTCGGACTTATGGGACTGGGTGTTGCGGGTGCGGCACTTGCCACAGGCATAAGCCAGTGCGTCGGCGGAATATTCCCTCTTATCTACTTTCTCCGCCCGAATTCAAGCGTACTGCGTCTGACAAAGACCGGGCTTGAAATAAGGCCGTTGCTACATGCCTGTGCAAACGGCTCATCTGAGCTTATGACAAACATTTCTTCATCGGTCGTAAGTATAGTTTATAACTTTCAGCTCATGAAATACATCGGCGAAAACGGTGTTTCAACCTACGGCGTAATGATGTATGTACAATTCATCTTCATTGCGATATTTGTCGGTTATTCTATCGGCTGTGCGCCTGTCATCGGATTCAACTACGGTGCGCAGAATCACTACGAGCTTAAAAATATGCTCAGAAAAAGCGTAAGCTTTATGGCAATTTCAGGAGTAACGCTTGTCGCATTATCGGCAGTGCTTGCAAACTCTCTTGCAAAGATATTCGTCGGCTACGATGCCGAGCTTTTCGAGCAGACCTGCCACGCCTTCAGAATTTTCTCGCTGTGCTTCCTGCTCGCAGGCTTCAATATATTCACATCGTCATTCTTCACCGCCCTCGGAAACGGCGCTATTTCTGCGGCTGTGTCGTTTATGAGAACGCTGATTTTCCAGATCTCAAGCGTAATTATCCTGCCTCTTATCTTTGGTGTTGACGGTATCTGGGTGGCAAACGTTGTAGCGGAATTTTTCGCTTTCGCACTG
>CAVJKI010000010.1:0-8273 GCA_963649995.1 Sodaliphilus sp. | reverse complement strand
TCGTTGATGTTCCTTATCGTAAAGAGAAAGAAGTACGGCTACTGGCAGAAGAATATTGCTCCGCCGGTTGTAACCGAACAGGTGTAGACGAACGAAAATGCTGAATAAGCGGTTAAAAATACGATAATATAAAACGGCGGCTCGGTATTGATTACCCAGCCGCCGTTTTGGTTATTCATTTGTTATAAAGTCACTTCCGTCCATTCAACCCGAACTTCTTCGTATACTCCGCAAAATCAACATAGCAGTGATCCATATCCACATTGCCGTCAATTCCGCTTATACTACCCTCCCATGAATACTGCCACAGGAAGTATGTTCCGCTGTATGCGGGCTTATCCGTATCGACATGGGCAACCCATACGGGATACTTTGAAAGCACCGACATATCAAGATGATTATTAAGGAAAGAAGCATACGAATATACAACAGGCAGATAGCCTGCATTTGCTATTTCCTCACAGAACGCCTCCGTCATAGCGGTAAGTGTCTGCTTTGAATATCCGTTGTTTATGTACCACTGATCCTCAATATCAAATACAACAGGATAGCTTATCTCATAGCCCGAAATAAGGCTCAGCACAAATCTGGCTTCATCTCTCGCTTCCTCGACCGTTTCCGCATAGCAGTAATGATACACACCTGCGGGAATACCGTTTTGTATAGCTCCTTTAATGTTATCATGGAAATATGTATCGCTCGTCATCGGATAATCGTCGTCGATCCTGCCTCGGCTTGAACGTATTATCGCAAAATCAATTCCCGATGCCTTTACCTCTGCCCAGTCAACCGAATCGCCCTGCGCCCACGAAACGTCAATTCCCGTCAGTGCGTCAGTCGTGTACAGGGAAATCGTTTCGACCGACATTGCCGAATTGTCGTAGGCTCTGCGGTTATCTACAACGCTTCCGCTGTTTTTGAACATACCGCCGAGCGTATATGCACAATCTCTGCCGAGTGTCATTTTACCTGTATTTATAACCTCTGCGCCGCTTGTTATCTCAAGCTTTCCGTTCACAGTGCTTGTACCGTCGAGCGTTGCCGTACCCGTTATGCCAAGCTCGCCGTAAGACGTAAGCTCCGAGCTTATATCAAGTCTTCCTGCAAATGCGGTTTGCGCCGTTTCGGACAAAAGCACCCTTCCGTCAAGCGAAATAACCGATTTACCGCTAGCCGACATTGTACCGTTTATGCTTATATCCGAGCCTTCAGCCTGATTCAGCGTACCGTTTATTATAAGCGACGCACCGTTGTCGACGGAAAAGCCGCCCTGAATATCAAGCGTTATACCGTCAGGTACTGTGACAGATGCACCCGCAATCAATATCATTACGGTGCTTTCGGGTATTTCGGTATTTGTATCCAGAATCAGATTGTCTTTTATGTAATAAGTCCTGTCGGCCGCAGGCACTGTTTTTCCGTCCCATGTATATGGGTCAGCCGCCGCCGCAACGGGAAGCGACACGGAACATAATATAAATACAGCCGACAGAAAACCTGCCAATATCCTTTTTTTAATTTTCATTTGCTTTTCCTTTCGGATATGCATTGTGATTTCCTATACTTATCCAAGATAATTATGTCACATACGACGCCGTTTGTCAACATTCGCCGCACTTCGCCGTTGAACTGACTTATATTTTCGTCAATACGACAAGTTTTGACATCGGAGTTTGTGCATTGTTACAATTGCACGCACCGACCGAGGATTTTTAAAATAATTAAGCTTCGATGCGCCCTGCGTTATTGACAGTGCAGTAAAAATGGTTTATAATTTCTTGTATCTTCAGGCTTTGAAGCAATCAAAAGAAACGGTATAAATATATGAATAAATATGTCAGAAATATGACGCAGGGAAGCGAACTCAGGCACATACTCCTGTTCACCCTGCCGCTGCTTGCAGGCAATCTGTTTCAGCAGTTTTATAATATAGTAGACTCCGTAATAGTCGGCCGCTATCTCGGACATGAGGCTCTGGCGGCAGTCGGCGCAACAGGCTCGATAACCTTCCTGTTCTACACACTGTGCAACGGACTTTCCGCAGGTGCGGGTATACTTATAGCGCAGAGCTTCGGCGCGGGACGGCATGACGATGTTAAGCGGTTTATCACAAACTCGGCTTATGCGCTCGGCTTTGTCGGACTGGGGTTGACGCTGATTTCGGTAACGTGTGCAAATCTTCTTCTGCAAATGCTCGACACACCGCAGAACATAATCGCAAACGCTACGGACTATATGCGCACCGCCTGCGCAGGAACTATAGCGGTCGCCGCCTACAACTGGATAAATTCCGTTCTCCGTGCGCTCGGCGATTCAAAAACTCCGCTGTATTTTCTTATTATCGCAAGTGTGCTTAACGTAGGACTTGATTTGCTTTTTGTAATGGTATTCGGTATGGGAGTTGTAGGTGCGGCTCTCGCCACTGTGATTTCACAAGGTATATCCGCAATCGGAAGTATACTGTTCGCCGTAAAGAAAAACGAATATTTCCGTATGCAAAAGGCACATCTTAAGCTCCGTAAAGAACACTTCATGAGATGTATCAAAACAGGTACTCCTATAGCACTACAGAATGCACTTGTGTCGGTATCAATGATCTCGCTTCAGAAAACAGCAAACTCCTTCGGTGATATAGTAGTTGCCGCATACACCGCTACAATGCGTGTCGAACAGCTTATCCAACAGCCGTTCAACTCGCTCGGAACTGCGCTTTCGACCTTTGCGGGTCAGAATATAGGTGCGGCAAAGCCCGAACGTGTAGTAAGGGGCTATCACCGCTCAATGCTTATATCCACAGCTTTCGGACTGCTTATGCTCGGCATATTCGCACTCACAAGCAGTTATATAGTCGGCTTTTTCGTTACCGAACAGCAGGTTATTGAAATAGGCGCAAAGGCGCTTCTCCTGTCGGCATTCTTCTATGTTCCCCTCGGATTCATACATACGACAAGAGGACTTCTGAACGGTGCAGGCGATGTCGGCTTTGCATTTCTCAACGGCCTTGCCGAGGTAGTCGGAAGAATAGGCTTTGCGGCTGTACTCGTCCATATCCCCGGTGTAGGAATGTGGTCTGTATGGGCTACGACCTGCCTTACATGGGTCCTTACCGCCGTAATGTGTCTTGTCAGATACAAGGGCGGCAAATGGCGCAGAAAATGTCTGGTAGACCTTAGTACGCCGTCAACGGAGGAAGCCCATGCTGAGTAATAAGAACGCCGCCGAAAAGAACGAAATGTTCCTGCTCGGCCACGCCGCAGTGCTGTTGATTCTGTCACTGCTGGTCGCAGTACAAGGCATATTTGAAATAATCGACTATATACCGCATATCATTTCTGCGGGTTGCGTCACCTGTGTGGCATATACAGCGTCGATCCCCTCAACGCTTGTAATGTACTTCTGGTTTTCGGCTTCCGTGATTATCTTTTATTACCGCAACATCAAGAAGTGCTTTCGGCTGTTGCCGCTCATGTGCATTATAGGAGTTGCTCCGAGCCTGGTTTATGACTTGTCGTTCATAGCTGAATACGGCTTCGTCTCAGGCGGCGAGTACAACATCACCCTGTATCTCATAATGGATATATTCCTGTTGCTTGGCGCAGTAGTAATGATACAGCTTGTCAGGGGTGTTATGTCACGGAAAGCGGCTATGATCTGCCCCGCCGTATATCTTATAACCGCACTTATATATTTTTCAAGCGTGTTTGTTTTTTACGGCTCTGTAGAGGGAACGGAATACATGGGCTATTACTTTTGCAACAGCGTTGCAAATATAGTGTTCTCTTTGTCGCTTTACCGCCTTACCGATGTACTCTATCCCAAAGAAAAAACTATCGGCGACGCTCAGATAAAAGGAGATAATCATAATGACAGCAAATAATGGAAATAAATACATAGCTCTCACCTTTGACGACGGGCCGAATACCGTCACGACACCGCAGGTGCTTGATATGCTGAAAAAGCATAATGTTCCCGCAAGCTTTTTCCTTGTCGGCAATAACATAAGCGAGGAAAGCGCAAAGGTTGCACGCAAATGCTTTGAGTACGGCTGTGAGATATGCAACCACAGCAGAACGCACAGCGCAATGCCTCAGCAGTCAAGCGAGGAAATAAAAGCCGAAATCGAATATACAAACGAAAAGATAAAGCAGATAACGGGCGGCATAGCCCCGAAGTTCTTCCGTCCGCCGTATATCGCACTCTGCGACAGTATGTATGACGATATACCGCTTACCTTTATCTGCGGAAACGGCGCAGAAGACTGGCTTGACGAAATATCCGCCGAAGAACGCAGTAAGCGTATAATCGAGCAGGCGTGCAACGGCATGGTAATACTGCTTCATGATATGGAGGGCAACTTCCGTACCGTGCAGGCGCTTGATACGATAATCCCCGAGCTTAAAAAACAAGGCTACACCTTTGTTACCGTAAGCGATTTATTTGCAAAATGCGGTGTAACACCTCAGCACGGGAAAATCTATACAAATGTGCTTACAGATTAAAATCTACAAATTTGGCTATTGAAAAACGGTTAATTAATGCAAATGAGGTTTGGGGCGTAGCCCCATGCGGGTTGTCAGTCGTTGGTGTCGCTGCATCATGCAGCGACTGACTTCAAGCCTCCTTGCTTGGTGAGGGCGGCATCCCCACACTCAGCCCGGCACGGATGCCGGGCGTGTATGCCCAAAGGCTTTGCAAGATGCAAAAGCCCACAAAGCGTTCTTAATATGGATAGAGAAAAGCACTTCAACATTAATTTTTAAACAAACTTTTTGTTATGTTACAGCACACAGATTAAAATTCTTCGCAAAACCACTTGACAACCCCACTTCAATATGATATAATAATTACGCTGTTCTAAAGACAGCAGGTCGGTTTACCGCTAAAGAGCTTTCGCTCACCTGCCGAGGAATGGGAAGAATACTGAATTTTCTGCCCTTTTCTGTCTTACAGAGGAGGGCGTTTTTTAAAATGTTTTTCCTTTTTACGAACAGTAAATCACGAAAGGAGAAAACAATATGCCTAGTGAGAAAGTTTTACAGGTAAAGCAGAATTACGTTGCTGAACTCGCTGAAAAGCTCAAGAAGTCCGCTTGCGGTGTACTCGTTGATTACAGCGGTATCACAGTTGCCGATGACACAGTTCTGAGAAAGGAACTTCGTGAGGCAGGTATTGACTACTTCGTAGTTAAGAACACACTTTTAAAGCGTGCAGCTGAGATCGCAGGCGTTGAGGGTATTGATGATGTTCTCGAAGGAACAACAGCTCTCGCACTCGCAGAGGAAGACATCGTAACCGCTCCTAAGATCCTGTTCAAGCAGGAAGAAGCAAGCAACGGCTCATTCTCAATCAAGAAGGGCTTCGTTGACGGCAAGGGCATCAGCAAGGACGAGGTTGTTGCATACGCAAAGCTTCCTACAAAGGAAACACTGCTTGCACAGCTGGTATTTATGCTTCAGTCCCCTATCCAGAAGCTTGCTATCGCAGTAAGCGAGATCGAAAAGAAGCAGTCCGAATCAGCAGAATAATTCCTGTACGGACAAAAACGGCGGCATGAATAAAGCCGCAACACAAACAATGAAAACATATTAACGGAGGATAATTAAAATGGCTTCAGAGAAAATTTTAGCTATGATTGAAGAAGTAAAGGGCTTATCAGTATTAGAGCTCAACGAGCTCGTAAAGGCTCTTGAAGAAGAATTCGGTGTATCTGCTGCAGCAGTTTCAGTAGCAGGCCCCGCAGCAGGCGGCGCAGCAACAGCTGAAGAAAAGACAGAATTTGACGTAGTTCTCGCATCATTCGGTGATGCTAAGATGGCTGTTATCAAGGCAGTTAAGGACGTTTGCGGTCTTGGTCTTAAGGAAGCTAAGGAGCTCGTTGAAGCTGCTCCTAAGGCTATCAAAGAAGGCGCTTCTAAGGCTGAAGCTGAGGAAATCAAGGCTAAGCTCGAAGAAGCTGGCGCTAAGGTTGAACTAAAGTAAGCTCTGCGCTTTATACGCTTTTTCAAAGGACGGGTTTTTGCCCGTCCTTTTTGTTTTCTCCTAAAAATCAGGGACAATGCTTAACAACAGCCGACAAAAGCACCCTTCATTAATCTTTTAATAAAATTTTTTGGACAATACGCCCTGCTCAGTTGTATATAGGTTAAGAGAGAAAAACTCAGGGGGAACAATTATGACGTCAGATTATTCTTCCGAAAGCATAAGAGAGCTGTATGAACGAAACTTCGACTCACTGTACAGAATCAGCTAAGATACCCTATTAAGCATTGATTTTCCCATAATATTAACGCCACGCCCTGTCTTCCGACAGGGCGTGGCTCAATATATTATAAGGAGAACCGATCTGTTAATTATTCCTTTACAGAACCCGAAACAAGATTACTGTAAATGAACTTCTGCATTGAAAGGAAAATTATCAGCGTAGGGATAATACATATAATTACACCCGCAAAGATAATTTCCCACTGCGATCCGTAAGGACCGATAAATTTATAAAGCGCAGTCGATACGACCTGAAGTCCGTCACTTGGCATATACAGGTTTGCTGTGTAGAAGTCGTTGTATATACTTACGAACTTGATCACAAGCACAGTCGCTATCGCAGGACGGAGCATAGGGAGGATAATGCTCCAGTAAACTCTCGGATATGAACAGCCGTCAAGTATCGCACTCTCGTCAAGAGATACCGATATGTTGTTAAGGAATTGTATGAAGATATAAATCGAAACTATATCCGTACCGATATAAAGGATGATCGGTGCGGCAAGCGAATCATAAAGTCCGAGTGAGTGTACTACCTGGAATACCGTTACCTGCATTGAAATATTCGGCAGAAGTGCGGCAACAAGGAATATATTCTTTATCAGCTTTGTAAACACCATTGTAAAGCGCTGTACGACAAAGGCGGTCATAGTACCCGTAATTATCGTACCTGCACATGAGAACACAAGAATAATTGCTGTATTTACAAGACCTCTCATTACATTACCCTGCAAAAAAGCCGTCTTGAAGTTTGAAAGCTCAACTACCTTGGGAAGCTCAAACGCTCCGCTTGTCAGAAAATCCTCGTGGCTTTTCAGCGAACCCAGTAAAACGACTATCAGCGGCACAAGAACTGTAAGGCACGCTATTATAAGCACAGCGTATTTCAATACATCTATCAGTATCCTTACGCCCTTCGGCGTTTCTCTGAATCTGTATTTGTCCATATTGAAATCAGTCTGCCCGGAAGCTTCCGTTGTTTTTATATTGTCAGTCATGAGTTCACCTACTTTTCTTCTTTGAAGAATATCTTCTGGATTATCGTGATTACTATTATGATAAACAACAGTACGATAGCCATTGCGGACGCAAGTCCGATTTTCTGATACTGGAAGCCCGTTTCGATCGTCTTGATAACAAACGTAGACGTTCCCATCTTACCGCCCGTGATAATATACGGAATTTCAAATACCGATGCCGCACCCTTGATCGCAAGGATAAGCTGTAATGCGATGATCGTTCTTATACCGGGGAATATTATGTGCCAGAACTTCTGCCATGCATTTGCGCCGTCAAGGTCAGCCGCCTCGTAAATGTCGGGAGAGATCGACTGTATAGCTCCTATAAACATCAGTATATCAAAGCCTATATAACGCCATACCGACGCAAAAACCAGACACCAGTTGTTTATCGCTCCGTTCGACAGCCACTTTACCGGATCTGCTCCGAAAAGAGCTATTATGGAGTTGAGCGTACCGCCGTCGTCGCCTCTGAAGAAGCGCTGGAAAATAAGCGCTACGGCAACGCCGTTCATAAGATACGGGAAGAAGATAACACCCTTAAAAAGTCCTGCAAGCTTTATCTTCGAGCAAAGCAGTGTTGCTATGAAAAGTGCAAGTCCGAGCTGTACGAATGAGCCGACAAAGTAGTACAAGCTGTTTATAAGCGTTGAGAGATACGACATATCGGTGAACAGCGTCTTGTAGTTGTCAAATCCGACCCACTGTACATTTACACCGAGCTGGTCACGCTGCTGAAAGCTGAATATTATCATGTTAACGGCAGGGATAATAGTAAAAAGTATCAGCAGTGCAACGGGTACTGCCAGAAACAGCACTGTTGTCATATATTTCTGACCCGTGTAGCCTTTCAGCCACTGTCCTAAGGTGCGTCGTTTCTGAACTGCGGTAACGCCTGATGAAGCCATAATTACCGTCCTTTCAAGAAATAATTTCTATTTTTAGTAAATTTTTAATAACTCCCATAAAAACCTATACGGAAAGACTTTCGCC
>CAVJKI010000009.1:0-18835 GCA_963649995.1 Sodaliphilus sp. | reverse complement strand
AAATGAGTATGATGTCCATATTTTTTTAGTGTTGCACTTGATATTATAATCTACCTAGCTCCGTAAAAACAGCCCCGATGCAACCGCACCGAGGCATTTTTACCGCTGTCTATCTCTGAGAATTAACAATATCGGTTATATTGCGCTTATCCTCATCGCTTACTCTCCTGCTGTCCCTTATCTTTTGCGCCGCCATGAGCTTTACGGTCAGGCTTATCGGACTGCTTTCAAGATATTCGGCAATTATTTCGGGATACCTCACACAATACACCGATATACCCCATGCTACCGCCATATCACGATAATACTCCCCGTAAATCAAGCCGTCATATATACGAAGTGTGCGTCTTACGGTCTGTTCATCTGAAAATTTCGAGAACATAAGGACTATCCCCACACGGGAAACAAATTCCTCTTTCCTGTGCATCAGGCTTTCGGCAAGTCGGCGCAAATCGTTTTCCTCGCCCTTTTTAACCTTTAAGCACGAGCAGAAGCAGTCGCACTCCGACCAGTTATCGATCATTTCGGCATAACGTATTATGTATGGCTCCTTTTCGGCAAGCGGAGCATTTGCAAATCCGAGTGCCGCACCCTTGATGATTATTTCCTCAAAGCTGTCGTATGGCATTTCAAAAAGCTCTTTGTAATCCGTCTTATGCTCATTTGCGATAGCCTTAAGCTGAGGCATACGCACGCCGATAACCTTATATCCGCTTGTATGGATTATCTTTTCGTTGAACACCCTGAATTTTTCTTCCGAAAGCCTGTCAAGCTCTGAAAGAAGCGCTTCACGTTCTGTCATTTATACCGCTCCTCCGTTTCAAGCAGAAACTTCTTTATGTCTATTCCTTCCTCTCCCATGTAATAGCCTGTACCCCCGCTTGCGGGAACTATCCTGTGACAGGGAATAAGTATCGGGAGCGGATTCCTTTTCAGCACCGTTCCGCAGGCACGGACAGCCTTACTGCCCGCCATTTCAGCAACCTGTCTGTATGTCACACGCTCGCCGTAAGGCACCCTGCATATTGCTGTAAGCACACTTCTGAAAAACGGAGTTCCGACATTGCTTATATCAAACGGCAGAGAAAATTCCTTGAGCCTGCCGTCAAAATATGCGATAAACTGCTCTTTCGCCCTTTCGCATATCGGGTCGGGACGATCGGGAATATTCATATCAAAAACTATATTTGTTATGCTTCTGCCGTCCGTAATTACCGTTATCGTGCGGTCTATCGGCATATCAAAGGTTATATTGCTCATTTACCCCTGTTCGCCTTTCCGCTGATTTCGTTCACTTCAAGCCGATATACCTTTGTCCTTGCAGTGCAGGAGCTGTCGGGCTTGTAGCTTTTCTCGCCGTATTGCTTCAATATAAGGCCGAGGGCATACATTTTTTCTTCTGTATCGGTTATTTCAGCCATGCTTCCGTTGCCTGCAACGCTCTCATACAGACTTGTTATACTGCCCTGCACATAGTCGCCGCAATTGTCAAGCTCAAATGCGACCTTATTGTTTTCGTTTATCAGCCTGTTCTTCTTTCCCTGCGTCGCAGTATGTATATAAAAGCACAATCTGCCGTCCATTTCTTCGTATCCGAAATTGAACGGCAGAACATAAGGATATTCCGATCCGAAAAATGCAATACGCATCACCTTTGAACGGCTGATAATATCCGTAATTTCATTTTTATCGGTTATTTCACGGTCTTTTCTTCTCATAACCAAACCTCCGCTGATTGATAAGATAATTATACGATAAGAAAAGAAACGTGTCAACCGTTATATAATCACAGGCTGGAGCTGAGTCGCGTCAAGCGCCGCTTTTACTGCGTCAGGGATAAGCGAAAAATCCGCAACGAGCGAACACGGCTTTTTCAGCGGATCGTCCTGTCCCAGCGGAACAAAATAGTAGTTGCGGCAATTCATAAGAAAGCCGATATTCTTGAACGATCCCGCAAGTGCGTCGTTTGTGGCGCAGGCTATCAGCACAGGCCTTGCTCCCCTGAGGTGGCTTTTGACCGCCATTGTGACGGGCGTATCGGTGATACTTCCCGCAAGCTTCGCCATAGTGTTACCCGTACAAGGTGCTACCACCATTATATCGGTCAGCTTTTTAGGACCTATCGGCTCTGCGTCGGCAATTGAAAGTATAACTCTTTTTCCGCATATCCGCTCCGCCCGCTTTATATGCTCCTGTGCCGTTCCGAAACGTGTATCGGTAGTACCCGCATTGAACGACATTATCGGAAGTATATCACAGCCTGCGTCATGCAAGGACTCCATAGCCGCAAAAGCCTTTGAAAACGTGCAAAACGAGCCTGTCATACAAAATCCGACCTTTAATCCGTCAAGCTCACGGCTCAAAGTTACCGCCCCTTTCTTTATTATCGCAATCATTGACATAAGTATCAAGTATTTCTTCCGCCGCATCTGCAATTATTTCTCCGGCTGTTTTCGGTGCAGTCTTTGCGGGAAGTCCGCCGGCGTTTATTATCTTTATATCTGTGCCGCACTTCCTGAGTGCGTTTTTATCAATGCCGGACGCCGAGGCAAGCTCGACATATACGGCTTCATCGTCAAACGACAATAATTCATCTTCGCCGATAACCGCACACGGCACGGTGTTATATATAAGCGTGACCTCAGTAAGGATATTGCTCAGTGCATCAAAGCCTATCGCACGGCAACCGAGCATTCTTGCCTTTGCTCGCTTTTCACGGCTTCTCGCCGCCACTATGACCTCACTGCCCATTGCCGTAAGATATACCGCAAGCTGTGACGCTATCCTGCCGAATCCCAGTATCAGTACCCTCTGACCGAGCATCTGCTCGGGAGTTGCGTTAATACCTACCGCAAGCGCACCCTCCGCGGAGGGAACGGCATTTCTGAGCATGACCGATTCATCAATATAATGATCCTCGCAGAAAAAAGAATTATCGGTGCAGTACTTTCTTATTTGCGGACTTATCATACCGCCGATCACTATACCGCCGGGCTTCAGTATTTTCTTCAGCAGTGTTATCGGTATTGCCGCTTTACAAAGCGGTGCGTTTATATTGACCCCGTCACGGCTGGCGGGAAGACCGAGTATTACGGCGTCGCACTTATCGTCGGGCAGCATATCCGTCTCACTTTGTCCGTAAGTAAACACCTCGTATTTTCTTGCCAGCCTTGCGGCGGTATAACGCAGACGGACATCTCCGCCGAGTATAATAAGCTTCATATTATTTACCACACTTTCATCAGGAGATTTTTTACCGCCGTATGTCACGGCAATTTTAAAACAGGATACAGCGTTGAATTTGCACCGTAAAAAGTGTAACTCTGCGTTATCCCGTTACATTTTCGCTATCATATTGTATGATTTCGCCCTGTTTTTTGTGAAGAAAAGCGAAAACGCAGTAAAAGCCCTTGTTTTTTCCAAATGTATATGTTATTATATGCAATAGAGGGGAATCCCCCCCGCATACTTGTTGCCGCTTGGCAGCAAATACAGAAAGGATCTAAGTGAAATGGCTACTAAGAAGACAAATATGACAGGAACTAAGACACCCGTAGCTGAAGCTGTAAAGACTGAAGCTGTAAAGGCTGCCGCTGAGGTAAAGGCTGACGCCGTTAAGGCAGTAAAGGCAGTTGAAAAGGTTGCAGAAAAGACTGTGGAAAAGGTTACGGAAAAGGCTGCAGAAAAGGCAACCGCTAAGAAGCCCGCTACTAAAAAGCCTGCTGCAAAGAAGGCTGCTCCCGCTGCTAAAAAGCCCGCTGCAAAGAAGGCCGCTCCCGCTAAGAAGGAAGCAAAGAAGGCTGCTCCCGCAGAGCCTGACAAGGTTGCTTTAGCTGACATGGTAAGAGCAAAGCTTGCCAAGAAGGACGTTTCAAAGGTAAACGAGAAGATCGCTATTGAGATCAAGGCATACGGCGAAAAGGAATACTACATCTATATTCTTATCGACGACGGTAAGGTAACAGTAGAGCCTTGGGGCTACATTGACAACGATGTACACATTGATATGCCCATTGCCGATGTTGTTTCGGTTGTAAACGGCAAGTATGACTTCAAGGCAAAGGCAATAAGCGGAGATTTCTACGCTATAGGCAGTGTTACAAAGCTCCTCAAGGCTTATGACGCACTTATCAAGTAAGCTTCAAAAGGAATATTAAGCGTTAATGCTTAAAATAATTGCAGACGTAATTTTTATTACGTCTGCAATCTGTATTATGGCTATTATGAAGAAAACGGTAGAGAATACATCAAAAAAGGACAGGTTATAATCATGGAAAAGGTTAAAAAGGCAGTTATTCTCGCAGCAGGCTTCGGAACAAGAGTTCTCCCCGCAAGTAAGGCTATACCGAAAGAAATGCTGAACATTGTCGACAAGCCGGCAATTCAGTATATTGTAGAAGAAGTTATAAATTCGGGTATAACAGAAATACTGATAGTTCTTTCAAGAGGCAAGCAGGAGGTTGAAGACCACTTTGACCGTAAGCCCGACCTTGAAGCTCAGCTCCTTGCAGGCGGCAAGACCGAATTTTACAAGGTCGTATGCGATATTGCCGAAATGGGCAAGAACATCACCTATGTACGTCAGCAGACGCAGAACGGCACAGGCGGTGCGGTCATGTATGCAAGACAGTTTGTAGGAAACGATCCGTTCGTGGTTATCTACGGCGACGATGTTATAATCGGCGAAGACCCCTGCACGGCTCAGTGTTGCAGAGCGTATGAAAAGTACGGCAAGGCAGTTGTAAGCATAAAGGAAGTTCCGTTTGAGCTTGTTCTTAAATACTGCACTTTAGATGTAAAGCCGCTCGAAAATAACCTTTACAGTATTTCGGATATGATTGAAAAACCCAAGCCCGAACAGGTAATTTCAAACTTTGCCATACTCGGCAGATGCGTTCTTCCCGCTAAGATATTTGATATTCTTGAAAAGCTCCCTACAGGTGCAGGCGGTGAATATCAGCTTACAGACGCTATGAAGCAGTTAGCTCAGACCGAGGGTATGGTCGGAGTTGATTTCACTGGTACACGTTATGATATGGGAAACAAGCTCGGCATAATGAAAGCGTGTGTTGAGGTTGCGCTCAAGCACCCTGAAATAGGTAATGATTTCAGAGAATATCTTAAAGCCCTCGAAATATAAGCCAGAGTATAAAGTTAAAGCGAAGTCGACCGACTTCGCTTTTCTTTTTTCTCTAAATTCTGTCTGCTATTCCGCACCTTTCTCAAAGCCGTATCCGTCCATCATGTCCTCCATGCCGTACTCGTCTATCAGATTTGCCACAGCGGGTATAAATTCATTTTCCCACTTATATTTGTCGGGAAACAGCGACCTTGTTACAGCGATATACGATCTCAGCGTATTATCAGCGTCAAAGCCCAGTCCCTCTGAGTTTTTCGGCGCATTCGGGAACGGGTTGGAATAAAGCCTTGTGTAATGGGCGCAGGCATTTCTCAGATCGGACAGGCACAACATTCTGTCCTCGACCGTGCGGTAATTAAGGTCAAAGTGCTGCGCTATCATATCCTTTTTATCCGCTGTTTTCATATCAATTAAGAAATATGTCAGCGTGCCGAAGCTGAACAGCTCCATTGCCGCCCATACAGGCATGATACCGCCGTACTTTTTCTTATGGTGCTTTACAAATTCTTCGCTTTCGTTTGCTTCAATAAGCCGCTCGACCTTTGACAAAAAAGCCTGGTGATTATGATGCGGGTCAAAGCTCGATGCATTAAGATAGCCCAGTGCACCGTACTTCATGGCATGATAGTTTGAGATTATCGCACGCATTGATATTTCCACTTCCTCAAGATATGTCATTATCATGCGCCGCAGTATTCTGTCAAAATCGTACACCCTCATTATCTGCTCAAAGGTCGTACCGTCCTTGTACTTTCCCTTGCGTTCAAGAAACGGAGCAAAGTAATATGCAAGACGGTAATAATTGATGTTGGTAAGGCACTTCTGCGCATATCCCTCATCATCTATTATGCAGCCCCTCTGCCGCAGTATGTCTATCTGCTGTTTTATGGTCGCAGGCGTTTTGTTGAACAGCATCACTTGTTATCCTCCGTATTCTCAAGATTCAGGAAACAGCCGAGCGTAAACGAATATATCATCATCTGCTTTACAGGTAATGAAAATTCCTTTTCAAGCGCTTCTTTGTATATATCAAGCTGTAATTTATAATCGTCTCTGTACTTCTGCTCGTCCTCTGTTCTGTCTGTTTTGTAATCCACAAGCACTATACCGTCGTTCTCAATGAAGAACATATCCGCTATTCCCTGCACATAAGGCTCTGCACCGTTTAATTCCTGTGCGGTTTTTGCTCCGAATATCGCCGGGTCGTACTCTGCGGTATCAAGCTTGTGGAATATCGGATATTCTCTGTATAATTTTCCGTTCCTGTCGGCTTCAATAATACGCTTTGCCGTATCTCCCGCAAAAAATTCCGCAATATCCTCAGGGTCTATACTGTTCTGTTCAGCTTTGTCAAGGAAATCTGACGTACTGCTCTGTATAAAATCGGCTATCTCATCTTCACTGAGCGCCCTTTCAAACGGTATATGCTCCATCAGCTTGTGATATGCGTCGCCTCGGCGTTTTCCGCTGAGCTTGCCTGTCTTGTTCTCGGTAAGGAATGAAGGCTTTCCTATGAATAAGCCGTAATTATCCTCGCCCATTTTTTCTCTGAGATTGGCTGCAAGCTCCGTTGCCGTAAATTTTGCCGATATTTTTGTAAGCGGCTCATAGCTGTATACCCAGTCAAGCTTTTTTTCTGCTTCGCTCATATAGTATTCATCGGCGGTAACGCTTTCACCGCTGTCCTGTGCGGTACTTGCCGTGCTTTCGTCATCGGTGTTTGCGCCCGTTACGAGAGAAAGCACGCTTCGAGCGGCATCACTGTCATTAACGGGATTATACGCCAAAGGATAGAAAATATATCTTACGTCGCCGTAGTCGATTATGCCGTTGTTCATATCGTTCACACGGTCGCACTCTGCCGACAGAACGTCCGTAAGCCATGAAAGATAACTGCTCCCGTCGCACCCTGCGATTTTTCTTCCTTTTTTGTTTATATCAAGTCCCGAAATATAATCCTCGGACGACTTGGATATATTTGCAGTGAAAATGAGCTTATTTTCCGCTCTGGTCGCCGCAACGTAAAGAAGCCGCATTTCCTCGCTTGCAAGCTGTTTTCTGATTTCCTGAGCCGCCGCATGGTATGCAGGCGACTGGATCTTGCTCATGGTGGATATATCGACGCTCTTTGAAGCCAGCGCATACTCCTCGCTTACTACTATGTCGTCTGTATAATCATCATCATTGAAGGCTGCCGCACAGTTGCACACAAACACGATCGGGAACTGCAAGCCCTTTGACATATGAGTCGACATTATTTTGACCCCGTGTCCGCTTGTTGTCTGCGCCGCAGTAAGACTGCTCATATTCTCTAAATTGTAAATAAGATCGCCGAGCGTGCCTCCGTCTTTATAATCGGAATACTCACGGGCGTATGCCGCAAGCAGTTCAAGATTTGCGTGCTTTGTCGCAGGGTCGTCGCCCACGGATAACAGCTCGTCGGCAGAAATGCTGTCATATATACTGCGTATAAGCTCCTGCGGAGATGACGCCGTAGCCGTGTTTCTGAATTTGTCAAGGTCGTTTACAAATTCAGTGCATTTTTTATCGGGCTTTATATCCTTTGTCAGCTCACTGAGCTTTTTATATTCCGAGGTGTCATACCCTCTTACCGCCTGCATAAGACAGCTGTATAACGGCTTTTTCTTCATGCCTGTACTGTTTGCCGAGCCAAGGCAGTACTGTTCAAGCTCATCGGGACAAGCGCTCTTAATTTTTTCAATATCAAAGCCGAACGTACCCGTCCTGAGCCTTGCCATTTCATCAGCCGTAAAGCAGTACAGCGGCGACATCAGCACCTTTGCAAGCTCTGTATCGTTATACGGGTCGTTGATCACCTTAAGAAGCGAAAGCATAAGGCGCACCTCAGGGCAGTCAAGCAGAGCCGTTTTCTGTGTATATGTGACATTAAGACCGTTCGCATGAAGCACGCTTACATAATCGTTGAGCCTGTTCTTGGGCGAACGCATTATCACCGCAAAATCATCCTCCGTACAATTATGCTTATCCTTGCCGACCTTATACCCGTCTGAGATCATCTGCTTTATTCTCGCCGCTACATACGCCGCCTCGGTGGCTGACGCCGACTTTCTGTCCTCAGCGGTTATAATACAGATTTCCGTCTTATCCTCATCGGCCGCTTCCTCATTACCATTATCCTCAGGACCGTATATCAGTCTGCCCTCGGTGGCATAATCGACACCGCCGTGTTCCTCGGTCATCATTCTGTCGAAAAGCGTATTTATTCCGTTGATAACGCATTTATCACTGCGGAAATTCTCGTTGAGCGGCAGCTGCGTAAATTCCTCAGATTTGCATATCCTCGAAAAGACTTCGGGCTGTGCGCCTCTGAAGCCGTAAATCGACTGCTTTATATCTCCGACAAAATAAAGCCCCTGTTTATTATACGACAGCTTCTCAAATATCTCATACTGTAATTCGTTGCTGTCCTGGAACTCGTCTACGATTATAAGCTGAAATGCCGTTCTTTCCCTTACCTGCTCAGGATACTCGCACAGCATACGGTATACCCCTCTTTCGGCATCCGAAAAATCAGCGCAGTTACGGCTGAACTTTTCCGCACGGTATGCCTTATCAAAAGAAAGCACAAGGTTTTTAAGCGCAATAACGGCAGGAAGGCTCTTTTCCATATCGCTTTCAAACGATGTTATCTTCTCGCAGGTTTTCATAAGATACTTTTCAAAAATGTTTTTTGCACTGTCCCTGTGAGCCTTTACAAGCTTTTCGGCGCTTCTGTCCTGCGGCGCTCGTTCTTTCGGTGCAAGAGCCGCATAATCCCTTACCTTGTCGCTGATGATACATTCGTTTGCGGCAAGCTCCTCTGCCGCTTTTCCGTAGCTGTCCTTTATCTTCTGTATATATTCCCTGTGCTTTCTCACAGCGCCGTCATTGTCCTTTGTTCCGCCGTCATACTCGGCAACCGCACCGTCAAGCTCAGCCATTTCGCTTTTAAATCTGCCTGCAAAAAGCTTAGCGGAGCCTATCAGCTTCTCTTTTATATGCTTCAATATTTCCGTATCGTCCGTGCGGTTAAGCCACTCCTCAGGGTCGGTATGGTTTATCGCCTTACCGTGGATAGTAAGTATAAGGCGGCGCAGGCGGCTGTCGTCCTTGATAACATAGTTTTCTATAATCACGTTCTTTGTCTGCTCGTCGCCGTGCGCATAAAAATCTTCAAGCATATCGGATAAAACGTCGTCTTTAAGCGCAGTACTGCGGGTTTCGTCAATAACCGAAAAGCCTGCGGAAACATCTGCTGCAAGGTCGATATTTTCTCTCAGCAGTGAAAAGCAGAACGAGCTTATAGTAGATATTCTGGCTTTCCTCAGCTTCATTCTCTGCCGACGCAGAAATTTTGCGTCTGCTGAGCTCTCCGCTTCTGATATTTTCTGCCGCATAAGTGCGTCAAGCCTTGCCTTAAGCTCTCCCGCCGCCTTTTCGGTAAAGGTGACAACTGCAATCTTTGAGGGGTCTATATTCTCATCTTTATCGCATATCATTCTCACCACACGCTGAGTAAGCACGGTGGTCTTACCGCTTCCTGCGCCCGCCGATACAATTGCAGGCTCTCTGCCCTGCGCTATCGCTCTTTCCTGTGCTTTTGTATATCCCATGCTTCTCCCCGCTTACTTCTTCTTACTTATAACAATATTTTCCGCAAAATCCGCAGCCTCCGCCGAATTGACATCGACCGCCGAGCCTTCTCTCGTTCCGCATATATCCCTGAATTCACAATACTTGCAGGATATTCGCTCGCCGCCGTCCGTCAGAGGCTTTGCGTCAACTATACCGCTTTTTACCTGCTCGGTGTTTTCCTTTACAACTCTTTCTATTCTGCTTTCAAGCTGTGACAGCCTGTCCTTGGATATAGTCACCGCCGAATAGAAATTCGTCTTTGTCTGCTTATCGTGTTCAAACTTTATACCGTCATAAAGACTGCGCTCCGATTCCTGCTGTGTACCCTCGACTGAAAAGCCCTTTTCCTTATGCTCGCTAAGCCATATACCCCGTTTCAGCTCCTCAGACGGTGCTTTTACATCTTTCAGCGAGGTCTTGCCAGACGGGTGATATAATGCCGCCGATGCGGTATATCCGTTCATCTCGTTATTTTTTGCAAGCGTGAACAGATAAAGCAGCAGCTGTAAGTCCAGTCCGTAATAGATATGACTTATCTTTGCGTCCTTATCTCCCGTCTTGTAATCTATTACTCTTATTTCTCCGCCGTTTCCGTTATAAGCTATATCCACTCTGTCGACAGTACCGCCTATAGTAACCCTCTGACGGCTTCCGTCGGAAAGCTCAATATCAAAGCTGTACGGTGAAATATCAAAGCCGTTTTCGCTTTTTCCGCTTTCGAGCTTCAATTCAAAATATGACGGTACAAATTTACTCTTTTCAAGCTCCTTCGCCATATATTTTATCAGATAGAACGCCGTTACCGAAAGCGCGTTGTAGAGCGTATTGAATCTTGCGCTCATATTTTCCTCGGCAAGCAGATATTTTTCCCTGTAGTCCGCAAGTGCGTCTGCTATAAGCTCTTTTATCCTGCTGTCGGGAACATCAGGGTTTCCGTTCTCCCTTGCACCGTCGTACATTCTTTCAAAGCAGTACTTCATGATATAGTGCATTATATTGCCGTAGTTGCTTGCGTTCATGGCAATACCCGACGATGATGAAAGATTCATGCCGTAACGCAGGAAATATGCGAACTTACAGCCGTTCAGCTTTTCTATCGCCGTGGGCGAAAGCACCGTCTGCGGGAACACTATCGGCGCAATATCGCTTATCCTGTGTATCTCTGAGTTTTCGCCGCCGTTATTCATGACAGTCTTTATCCTGTCTATCGCAAAGCCGCCGTTTCCTTTTTCGCATATTGCCGCTTCGACAGCCCTTTTCTGTGCGTCGGAGAGCTGATCCATATTCATAACATACTGTTTTTCTGCCGATTTCACGCTTTCGATCATATACAGCGTATCAAGATTATCTATGCTCGCAAGCGGGATACCGAAGCACGCAGAAATATCCGCAACATATTCCGATGCATTTTCCTTTTCTCCCGTAAAGGTCACAAACAGTCTTTCGCCCGCCAGTGTGAGCGCCTTGTATGCGTCAAGAACAGCGGAAGAATATCTCGCCTCGTCGTCCTCAAGCTCAAGATTGTTCTGCGCAAGCTGTTCTATATCGTCTGCAGTAAACACACCGTTATTTTCAAAGTACAGGTCAGGGAATTCTCCGTCCGAAGCCCCCATTACAAAAGCCGCCTTTACCTCCCTGCTCCTTGTTCTTGCAGGGTCGCCGAACAGCACACTGTCAAGCACATTCGGCGTTCTCGATATGCTTATATTTGATGCGCAATTGCGTAAAAGCGCAGCAAATTCCGATATTGTCATCGGCGTATCGTCAAGCGTTTCATAAAGTGACGACAGCATTTCCGACACAGTTCTCCAAAGCTGATTATATTCCTCGGTAAGTTCCTTGACATAGCGAAGCTCTCTTGTACTGTTGTCCTGACACTTGCCCTGTATTGCGGCGCTTATATCTGCTTTGTCGAAAAGGAAAGCTGTAAAGCGCTTTACAAGCTCTCTGCCGCCCGCACCCTTTGCCGATTTTGCAAATTCGACCAACGGAGTTACCGTTGCACGGCGTATATCCTCTACTCTTTGCTCCTGCGCATTTGTTATGTGCGGCATGGGCTTATCCCACTTTTTACGTTTAAGGTCCCAGCACTCGGCGTATTCTTCCATAAGGTGCTGTTCTATGAGGTGCTTTTCTCTGAGCGTCAGCGGAACGGTCTTACCGTCCTTTTTTTCGGACGGTATACGTACAAATCCGCTTCTGATATATCTTAATATGTTTGTGCCTGTCGGGTTGTCGGCGGCTTTAAGCAAAGTGTCAAAAAATCTCAGCAACGGCTTTTCCGATATAGGTACAGGCAGATCAACAAACAGCGGCACATCGTATCTTGTTGCCGCCGAGCTTACAGCGTCCTTATATTTTGCGGGTGCGGCGCATATTACCGCAATATCCGAATATCTGTAGCCCGATTCACGCACGAGCTTTCTTATATTTGCGCATACAAAGTCCGCTTCGCCGCTGAGGCTCTTTGAGTAGCCCATAACTATTTCGCCGCACGGCTGTAAAGCCTCCGCTTTTTTTCCCGTCTGCAAAAAATCACGCAGTGCTTTCAGAGCCTTACTTTTATACCTCGGCGCTTTATCCGAAAGCCGTGTGCGCCTGATTTCGGTATGCTTTCCGCAATCAAAGGCATATTCATTCTCAAATAATCTTTGCGTCCTGTCGCACTGTGCAAAGACCTCTGCACCGCTCTCGTCCGTGCATAAAGCGACTGTAAAATTCATTCCCTTGTCCGCAAGCGCCTTAATAAATTTTCTCTGCGCTCCCGTAAAGCTGGCAAACCCGTCTATGTATATCGTTGTATTTTCATCGAAGCAATCGTTTCTTGCTATTATCTCAGCCGCCAGCGTCAGATTGTCCTGCCTGTCGTCATACTTCTCCGTCAGCTTTTCGTCGTACATTCTGTAAAGCAGTGCAATATCGCTGAGCTTGTCGGCAAGATGTGAGGAAAGCTTTTCCGCAGGCATATCCTCCTGCGGATATAATACCCCGAAAAGCTCCTTCGAGGTAACGCCTGCGGACTTAAGCTCGCTTACCGCAGAAAGACACATTTCGACAAATCCGTTTTTCCTTGCGGCATTTCCGTAAAATTTCATATCATCGCAAAGACATCTTACAGCACCGCTCATAACAGCGATTTTCGCAGTGTTATCGGCATACGTCTTTCTTGGGCAATATTTTTTCAGTATGCTTTCACACAGCGCAGTAAAGCCCGTGACTCTTATATTGCTTGTTTTTTCATCGGTTTCCTCCGCTACACGTCTTTCACTTTCAAAAACGAACTGATCAGGCACAAGCAATATCCTGCTGCCGCCGTCCTTTTTCAAAAGCTCATATAAAGCGGCGGTCTTGCCGCTTCCCGCCGCCCCTGTGATGATATGCGTCATAATTATTCCTCCGTGAAAACCGAAACATAGCTGTCTTTTATATTATAATACCACATCTTATGTCCCTTTTCCAGTACAATTGCAATCAATTCTGCGGCTTTCCGCACATTTTCAACAAATTCTTTACATCTCAATAAAAATGTAGTATAATATAAAAGCAAATACAAATTGTTCGCCCCGTCCGACACGGAATCTATGACGGCGGCAGTATCATCACATGGGACAGCGCATGCCGTCCCTGCATTTTTGAAAGGAAACATCTTATGTCTGAATTAATGTTAGGTAATCAGGCGGTTGCAAGAGGTCTTTATGAGGCTGGAGTAAGCGTTGTATCAAGCTACCCCGGCACACCCAGTACCGAAATAACCGAATTTTCGTCAAAATACCCCGAAGACGAAATGTATTGCGAATGGGCTCCCAATGAGAAGGTAGCCTGCGAGGTCGCTGTAGGCGCAAGCATGGCAGGCGCAAGAAGCTTCTGCGCTATGAAGCACGTCGGACTTAACGTTGCGGCTGACCCTCTTTTCACGGCAAGCTACACAGGTGTAAACGGCGGTATGGTGCTTGCAGTAGCCGACGACCCCGGTATGCACAGCTCACAGAACGAGCAGGACTCACGCCACTATGCAATCGGCGCTAAGGTCCCCATGTTAGAACCGTCCGACTCACAGGAGTGCAAGGACTATGCAAAGCTCGCTTATGAGATTTCGGAAAAGTTCGATACACCCGTGATCTTAAGACTTACAACAAGAGTAAGCCACTCACAGTCTGCTGTAACAACAGAGGACAGAATAGAGCGCACACTCCCCGAATATAAGAAGAACATTGCAAAGAACGTAATGGTTCCTGCAAATGCAATAAAGAAGCACGTTGTTGTTGAACAGCGTACTCTTGATCTTATCGAATATGCCGAAACATCGGGCATAAATACTGTTGAAATGAACAGCGACGAGATAGGCGTTATCACATCGGGTATCTGCTATCAGTACGCTAAGGAAGCGCTCGGCGACAAGGCAAGCTATTTGAAGCTCGGCATGGTAAATCCCCTGCCCGTAAAGCTCATCAAGGACTTTGCCGCTAAGGTAAAGACGCTATACGTTATAGAGGAGCTTGACGATGTTATTGAAACACACTGCCGCAAGAACGGCATTGACGTAAAGGGCAAGGAGCTGTTCACTCTCCAGGGCGAATACTTCCAGAGCAAGGTTAAGCAGGTCGTACTCGGCGAAAAAGACGAGTGGCAGACGCTTGACGCTGAGATCCCCGTTCGTCCTCCCGTACTCTGTGCAGGATGTCCCCACAGAGGCGTATTCTACATACTCAAAAAGCTCGGCGTAATGGTAAGCGGCGATATAGGCTGTTATACCCTCGGTGCTGCTGCTCCTCTGAGCGCTATCGACACTACGGTATGTATGGGCGCAAGCATAAGCGGTCTGCACGGCTTCAATAAGGGCAGAAAGGGCGAATACGAGGGCAAGGCTGTAGCGGTAATCGGCGACAGCACATTCATGCACAGCGGTATCACAAGCCTTGTTGACATTGCATATAACCGCAGTAATTCGACTGTTATCGTTCTTGACAACAGCATCACAGGTATGACAGGTCACCAGAACAACCCTGCAAACGGCAAGAATATCTACGGCGACCCTGCATCGGCTGTAAACCTTGAGGCTCTCGCTCATGCTATCGGTATAAACAGCGTTACAGTTGTAAACCCCGGTGATCTTGCCGAAACAGAAAGAGTTATAAAGGAGGAGCTTGCAAAGGCTGAGCCTTCACTGATAATCGCACGCAAGCCCTGCGCTCTGTTAAAGACCGTTAAGCACAAGCCTCCGTTCCATATCGACGCAGACAAGTGCAAGAACTGCAAGTCCTGCATGAGAGTAGGCTGTCCTGCACTGGTTTCAGGCGACAAGTGCATCACTATCGACAATACCCTGTGCGTAGGCTGCGGACTGTGCGAACAGCTCTGTAAGTTTGACGCTATCAAGGAATAAGCTCTGAAAGGAATATAGCTATGGAAACAAAATCAATAATGATAGTCGGCGTTGGCGGACAGGGTACACTTCTTGCAAGCCGTATACTCGGCAGTGTTCTCGGCACAGCAGGCTATGAAGTAAAGGTAAGCGAAGTACACGGAATGTCACAGCGCGGCGGCTCTGTTGTAACATATATAAGATACGGCGAAAAGGTATACAGCCCCGTTATCGAAAAAGGTCAGGCTGATATGATAATCAGCTTTGAACAGCTTGAAGCCGCACGTTATGTATCATATCTCAAAAAAGGCGGTACAATAATAACAAATACACAGAAGATAAGCCCTATGCCCGTAATCACGGGTGCGGCTGAATATCCCGACGGCATTATCGACAAGATAAAGGCTATGGGTATAAACGTTATCGCCGTTGACGCTCTCTCTGCCGCAGAAAAGGCAGGAAGTGCAAAAGCCGTAAACGTTGTTCTTATGGGCGTGCTTTCAAAGGTGCTTCCCGGTATCGAGCTTGAAGCATGGAAAAAGGCTGTTGAAAAGTGCGTACCCGCAAAGGTAATAGAAATAAACGAAAAGGCTTTCGACCTCGGAAGAGAAATGTAAGTTTTAAGACAAAAGGAGCTTTTCTTGAAGATCATTTCCGACTCAACACCGCTTATCGACGGCTACCGTATGCCGGCGGAATTTTCACCGCACAGCGGCTGTATAATAATATTCCCCGAACGTCCCGACTCGTGGCAGTACGGCGGCGTAAAGGCAAAGAAAGCGTTCTGCGAGGTTGCCTGTGCCATTGCAAAAAGCGAAAAGGTGACTGTTCTTGCGTCATTCGAGCAGTATGAGAATGCACGCAGAATGCTGCCGCCGCATATCCGTGTTGTTGAGATGTCCTCGGACGACGCATGGGCAAGAGATGTTTCGCCCGAATTTGTAGTAAACGACAAGGGCAATATGCGTGGTGTGGACTGGTATTTCAACGCATGGGGCGGTCTTGTTGACGGACTTTATTTCCCGTGGGACAAGGATAACAAGATAGCACGCAAGGTCTGCGATATGCTTGACATTGACGTATACGACTTCAGCGATTTTGTGCTTGAGGGCGGCAGCATAAGCTCGGACGGCGAGGGTACTATACTCACCACCGAGGCGTGCCTGCTCAGCGCAGGAAGAAATCCGCAGATGTCAAAGGCGGAAATTGAGGAAAATCTCTGTGAGGGACTGGGTGCAAAAAAGATAATATGGCTTCCCGGCGGAATACTCGGCGATGAAACAAACGAACACGTTGACAATATCTGCGTGTTTGCCGCTCCCCACACCGTTCTTTTATCGTGGTGCGAAGACGAAGCAAGCGAGCAGTACAAAATGTGCCGTGCCTGCCTTGACGTGCTTGAAAACAGCACTGACGCACTCGGCAGAAAAATTGACGTTGTAAAGCTTGCAATGCCGAAGCCTGTTTACATGACCGATGACGAGGTCGCAGGTCTTGACCCGTTTGACGGCGAGCCTACAAGAGATACGGTAAGTCCGCTCAGCGCAAGCTATGTGAATTTATATATCGGAAACAAGGTCGTTGTAATGCCTGCCTTCGGCGGAGAAAATGCCGAATATGACCTAAGGGCAAAGCAGGAGGTACAGAAGGTTTTCCCCGACCGTGAGATAATACAGATATACGCCCGTGATATACTTATCGGCGGCGGAAATATCCATTGCATAACCCACCAGATACCGTCATTTGTCAGAAAGGAAACTCCCTATGATAAGTAATGTCAAGGTTGCGGCAGTTCAGATGAGCTGTAGTGACGACCGTGAAGAAAATATTGCAAAGGCTGAACGTATGGTAAGACAGGCGGCGGCGGACGGAGCGAATGTAATACTTCTGCCTGAGCTGTTCGAGCTTCCCTACTTCTGCCAGGAAAAGAATTATGATTATTACTACCTTGCGGACAAAACGGAAGAAAATCCTGCCGTAAAGCGTTTTATGCAGGTCGCAAGGGAAACGGGTACGGTTATCCCCGTCAGCTTCTACGAAAAGCACGGCAACGCTTTCTTCAATACGATCGCAATGATAGACAGTGACGGCTCGCTTATGGGAATATACCGCAAGAGCCATATCCCTGATGATCATTTCTATCAGGAAAAGTTCTACTTCACACCGGGCGATACGGGCTTTAAAGTATGGAACACAAAGTTCGGCTGTATCGGCGTCGGTATATGCTGGGATCAGTGGTTCCCCGAAGCCGCTCGCTGTATGGCACTTATGGGTGCGGATATGCTGCTTTACCCCACCGCTATCGGCAGTGAGCCTATACTGGAGTGTGACTCGATGCCGCACTGGAGAAGGGCAATGCAGGGACACTCAGCCGCAAACTTAGTGCCTGTGATCGCCGCAAACAGGATAGGCACGGAGTATGTTCACCCCACGCCCGAAAATCAGAACCAGGACTCATCGCTGACGTTCTACGGCTCATCGTTCATTACCGACGCTACAGGCGCAATAGTTGCCGAGGCTGACAGAACGGACGAGGCGGTTATTACTGCCGTTATCGATCATGAGCAGAACCGTGACTTGCGCCAGAGCTGGGGCGTGTTCCGTGACCGCCGACCTGAGCTGTATGAGAAGATCATGGAGCATTGACGGAAAATCTTTTCTTGACAAACCGAAGCCGTTATGCTAAAATAACAATACAATAATTCTGCCACCGGGTAGAGATGCTTTGAAAGCACTGTGGTACATCGTTAGGTCTTAGAAGATGTACTTGCGGTGCTTTTTTCGGTTTTAATAATTAACGGAGGATAAAATGCTCAGAAAACTGAACAACTACTTTACAACATGGGAAAAGGTACTGTGGATAGGCTCGGTCGTACTGATAATCGGCTCGGCTGTCATCTTCGGCAGGGACGGGATATTATCCGTCATAGCGTCGCTCATCGGTGCGACATCGCTTTTGCTTAACGCAAAGGGTAATCCCGCCGGTCAGGCGCTGAGTGTGGTTTTTGCGATTTTATATGCAATAATTTCATACTCGTTTGCCTACTACGGCGAGATGATCACATATCTCGGAATGACAGCGCCTATGGCTCTTGCCGCTTTTATATCGTGGATAAGAAATCCATTTTCAAAGGGTAAGGCGGAGGTAAAGGTAAACCATATCCACAGGGGCGAGGTTGCATTCATGTTTGTGCTGGCTGTGGTTGTAACTGTGATTTTCTATTTTATACTGGACTTTTTCAACACTGCAAACCTTATTCCGAGTACCATATCTGTTACAACGAGCTTTCTTGCGGTGTATCTTACATTCCGCAGAAATCAGTTCTATGCTATCGCTTATGCCGCAAACGACATTGTTCTGATAGTTCTTTGGTCGCTTGCCGCTCTCAGCGATATAAGCTATCTGTCGGTTGTGATCTGCTTTGTTATATTCTTCGCAAACGACTTGTACGGCTTTGTGAACTGGAACGCTATGAGGAAAAGGCAGTCGGCTGAGCCTGCCGTAAGCAAATAAATGCAGATATAAAACGAGCCGTGGGTTTCATCATGGCTCGTTTGGATTTGTAGAAAAAGTCTGTCATCAGAGCTTTAAGCCACAGATAATAAGCTCCCGATAGTTCTGTTTGTCGGATAGCACTTCTCGGGTTCGCTATTCCAATTAATACACCTGTCAATAT
>CAVJKI010000008.1:0-19007 GCA_963649995.1 Sodaliphilus sp. | reverse complement strand
CCTCCTGTGTTGCCGCAAGCTTTTTTGCTCTGTCGAGGTCCTGCCTTACCGTAACAAGGCAAAGCACCGACAAGGTAACAGCCGCAAGCACCACGAATATAACAAGCAATGATGAAATTCCTATGCTGTTGAGGCTTTTTCTGTACACTTTGCTTTTATTGCCTTTACTCAACCGCCAACCCTCCTTGCACTTGTTATCGTCATATATGTATGCTCGCTGTCCGAGGCGGTTATATCAAGATACTGCATATTGCCGCCGGTACGCTCTGACAGCTTTATCTCTATATCGCCGTCCTTATATCTCTGCGACAGCTCGGATATATCGCCGCCGCTTTTGTAGCACTCGGCAATGTCGGCTGTCTTTATCTGTGCGTCGGATAGCCTTTCGGCATATCGCATTTCATTTGCCGCTATTCCTACCACCCTGACGCAAGCCGCCGCACATACCGCAAATATTGCGATCACTATCAGCAGTTCAACAAGAAAAGCGCCGTTTCTTGAACGTCTTTTTATACTCACTCGGCACCGTCCTTTCCGCTGCGCAGGCAGTAATGCGATAACGTCTGTACACCGCCGCCGGCTATCGTGAAGCTGACTGTATTGCCGTCCAAAGCCGCCGTAAACTTATCGGCAGGGAAAAGTATATTTCCGTTATCGGCTGTAAACGGTGCGGAGCTGTCGATAAAAAGCTCTCTGAGCTGACCGCCGTATGCATAGATGTACGTTGTGTAGCTTTCACCGTCTATTGTGTCGGAAAAGCTGATATATTCCGTTTCTCCCTGTTTTCCGACAGACACGGCGTTGCTGTCATAGCTGCGCAGCTTCTGTAATACAAGCGTCTGGGCAGTAGCTGTGTTAAAACGCTTTTCAATGTCATCGCCGAAGCGTTTGTACACCTTTGCAAATGCAAGCACCGCCGCCAAAAGGCAGCATACAAAAAGCACAAATACCGTCAGCACAAAGATCATATCCATGCCGCTTTTATTCGATTTTAACGTTTTTGAACGACTTTGGAACATCTTGTCCTCCCTGATCCATCAATTATTTGGCTATTACTCTTATATCGGGCATTATGTTTGATGAAACGGGGCTGTAATGCACAATGCACCTGTCTTCATCAATATGCAGATCGTAATTGTCTATAAGATACTGTATATCCTCAGGATAAAATCCCTCGACGGCGTAGCACTCTGTCGCCGCCCTGCGCACACCGCTTTCGATTATATTGAGGTTTTCGCTTTTACGGCTCTCGTTGCTGTTTGCAATTGATACGCCCACTATAGCTACCGCCGCCGCAGAAAGGACGACCGCCGTAACCGAATCTCTTATTATGTAAAACGCATTTGAATGATTTCTGATACTCATATTATCACCGTTCTTTATCCTATGACTGTCATTACGCTCATAAGCGGTATCATTACCGAGAGCAGTATAAATCCTACGCAGATCGCCATAATTATTACCATTGTCGGCTCAAAGCGTGCAACCGCAGTCTGTATCACGGCGGAAACCTTCTTTTCCGCATTATCCGCTATGGCCGCCATTGTTTTGTCAAGCGTACCTGTGCTGAACGCAATGCTTATCATTCTCATATTGACCGCCGAGAACATTCCCGTATTTCCTATCGCCTCTACAAACGCCTTTCCGTCCGCCATTTCCTTACGGCATTCGGTGAGCTTTTCACGCATATAGTCATTTTCAAGCAGATTTTCGCACATATCAAGCGACTCGTCAATATCCATACCGCTTGAAAGCGTCATGGACAGCGCCGCAGAAAATCTTGCGGCATACAGTGTCTTTGCCGTCTTTGTATGGGATACGGTATGGATCACCGCTTTTCTGAACGGCCTTACAAAATTGTAAAGCAGTATGCCGAGTATTATTACGAACGCAAGAACGCCTATTATAAGCACTGCAACGTTGCTTATAACTCCGCCTGCGTTCATTATCCACTGTGCGCTGTCGGGGAGAGTAAGTCCGAGCTGTGCGAATACGTCCGCAAATATGGGCAGGACATATACCGACAGCAGTATGATCACCGCAAAAACGACGATAAGCAGTATAGCAGGATATGTAACGGCGCTCCTTACAGATGTGCTTATTTCCTCAATACCTGCATAATATTCCGAAAGCGATGACAGAACAGTATCCAGTCTGCCTGTCTTTTCGCCGACCTCAAGCATTTTTATAAAGTAATTCGGGAATACTTCCGTCTTTTCAAATGCCTTTGTAATCGAGCTTCCCTGCTCTATAGAGCCGAGTATTTTTTCAAGCAGAGCCGCTTTGCGCTTATCCTCGCCGTCCTGTAATATAACAAGTATTCCGTCTGTTATTGTAAGACCTGAGCTTACCACAGACGCAAGCTCGGAGCAGAGTATTGAAATGTCTTCATTTGAAAGGTAATGCTTCTTGCTCATTTTATCCCTCCGTATCGGTTTATCAATAATAATACATTACTGAATAGTTACTGCCGTTTGAAACAAAATCGACAGTGCTTTTATAATCGGCATCGTCTTTTGCGCTTGCCGCAAAGGTCGGATCCATTCTGTTCCACTTATTTCCGTCAAAGTAGATATATCCGTCTATCCATCCGCTTCCGTCAACATACACGCTTATCCATGCGTGATATATATCGCCTGCATAACCGACAACGACCTTTGTCGGTATCTTCTGCGAGCGGAGCATTGCCGTCATAAGGGAGGCATAGTCAAAGCATATTCCGCTCTTGTTCGCAAGCACCGTATCGGGTACGGGGATATATCCGTTTGCGCCGTTTTCGGCTGTGGAAACATAGCTTATATTATTTATCACATATTCGTAAATCGCCGTTGTCTTTGCTATGGTGTCCTTATTTCCGCCGCACAGCTTTGATGAAAGCGCAACGCAGGACGACCCTGCATCATACATACAGAACTGATTCGGTGTCAGGAACGGCAGAAAGCTGTCGGAAATTGAAACGCTCAGCGCCTGCTTGAACATGACCGTTCCTTTTCCTGCACTGGTAACTTTAAGAACGCTCACCGTGTAGTTTCCGCTTCCCTCCGTTATCGGTATGACTTCGTAATTTCCCGAATTGTTCAGCTGGAATGTGTAACGGACGCTTATATCATCGGCATTTACAAGTATCCTGTAGCTGCCGCTCATTGCTTTTTTCAGCTTTATCATCAGGTATCCCTGTGACGCATTTGACGCATCTATCAGTGCATCGTCATTGCTGTAAACCTTTTTTCCGTCAGCCGTGGGAGTAATTATATACGGCGGCGACGGCTCGGTAACGGGCGGCTGGGTCTGCGCAGGAGTTGTCTGCGGCGGATCGGTCGCAGGTGCGGTCGTCACGGGCGGATCGGTTTTTTGAGGTGTTGTCTGCTTTGTTGTGTCGGTAGTTGTGACAGCGGTGGTCTCCGATGTTTCCTTCGGCGTTGTTGAAGCGGTTGTTACGGTTGTAGTCTGAGGAGTTGTCTGCGATACGGTAGTTGTTTTACTTACCGTTTCTGTAGCTGTAGTCGTTGTTACGGATACGCTGTCTGATGACGGACTTTCGCCTGCACAGCCGCCGAGAACGGCACACAGTGAAATTATTCCGACTGCAAGCACAGCTGTCAGCTTATATTTTTTCATGCGCCGCCCCCTTTCTCAAATACAACAAATTATATTTAATTAAAGTATATCACAAATACGGCGGAATGTCTATCCAATATAAAAAGAAAAAGCCGCGATTTTTCACACCGCGGCTTAAAGCTTGTATATAAATTATATGTTTTCGGCTATCTTGTCGCCCATCTCGGAGCATGAGAGCAGTGTCATGCCCTCGCTCATAATATCTCCTGTGCGGTAGCCGTCCTTTAATACCTTGCTTACTGCGTTTTCAACTGCGTCTGCTTCATCAGCCATATCAAAGCTGTAACGGAGCATCATTGCGGCTGAAAGGATAGTAGCTATCGGGTTTGCCTTGTTCTGACCTGCAATGTCGGGAGCTGATCCGCCGCTCGGCTCGTACAGACCGAATTTTGTTTCGTTCATGCTGGCAGAGGGGAGCATACCGATAGAGCCTGTTATCATGCTGGCTTCATCTGACAGAATATCGCCGAACATATTTTCAGTTACCATAACGTCAAACTGTGCAGGGTCTTTAACAAGCTGCATTGCGCTGTTATCAACGAGCATATGTTCAAGAGTAACCTCGGGGTAATCCTTTGATACCTCGGTTACGACCTTTCTCCACAGTCTTGAAGAATCAAGAACGTTAGCCTTATCAACGCTTGTTACTTTCTTTCTTCGCTTCATTGCGACGTCAAATGCCTTGATTGCAATTCTGCGTATTTCTTCCTCGCTGTATGTAAGAGTATCGGTAGCCGTCATAACGCCGTTTACTTCTTCCGTCTTTCTTGCGCCGAAGTAAAGACCGCCGGTAAGCTCACGCATTATCAGCATATCAAAGCCCTTTGAGCTTATCTCAGTCTTTAAGGGGCAAGCGCCTGAAAGCTCAGGATAAAGCAGGCAGGGACGCAAATTTGCAAACAGTCCGAGCGCCTTTCTGATACCGAGCAGACCTGCCTCAGGGCGCAGATTTGCAGGGAGCTTATACCACGGCGATGTTGTGGTATCGCCGCCGATAGAGCCCATAAGCACAGCGTCTGACGCTTTACAAGCGGCTATCGTTTCATCTGTCAGCGGTACGCCGTTTGCGTCTATTGAGCATCCGCCCATGAGAAGCTGTGTGTAATTAAACTTGTGACCGAATTTTTCGGCTACCTTATCAAGCACCTTCATGCTCTCGGTAACTATCTCAGGACCTATTCCGTCACCCTTGATAACAGCTATGTTCTTTTCCATAGGTAATATCCTTTCTTTGAGCTTAAAGCTCTATTCTGTATAAAGCGGTTCTTCCCTCCGCCTTTTCAAAGCCGAATTTTATAAGAAAACGTTCTGCCGTTTCATTGTCGGGGGCGGCTACGGCATATTTATAGCCGCAGGCGCGCATTGTTCTCAGCGTGTAATTGAGAAGCTTACGGGCAACGCCGTAATGCCTTTTATCCTCGCGGACAAACAGCCTTTCAAGTACGACCTCGCCGCTTACGCTGTCCTGCTTTTCAGTTGTTATGCAGACGGCACACAGCTCATCGTCCGTGTACAGCCCGAAACCGTGCAGTTTTATCGATATATCACGAAAGCCCTGCTCCTGCAGCTCGCTGTCTGATAACGCTTTTATATCTACCCTCATGGCATAACGCTTTCTGCGGTCTTACTTCTTTAAGGAGTTCAGCAGACCGCCCTTGTTGATTATATCCTTGATAAATTCGGGGAAGGGCTCAGCCTTGTATGTGCAACCCTTTGTAACATTGGTGATAACACCTGTGTCAAAGTCAACCTCGACCTCGTTGCCGTTCTCAATATCCTTAGCGGCTTCATCGCACTCTAAGATAGCAAGACCGATGTTTATCGAATTGCGGTAGAAAATTCTTGCGAATGTGCTTGCGATAACGCAGGAAATTCCGCTTGCCTTGATTGCAATAGGTGCGTGTTCTCTTGAGCTTCCGCAACCGAAATTCATATTGGCAACTATAATGTCGCCTTCCTTGACATTCTTTACAAAATCCTTGTCGATATCCTCCATACAGTGGCTTGCAAGCTCCTTGTGGTCGGCTGTATTAAGGTATCTTGCCGGAATGATAACGTCGGTATCTACGTTGTCGCCATATTTATGTACTGTACCGTGTGCCTTCATATATGTCTGTCCTTTCTTATATCTCAAAATCTACGCAGCTGCGTCTTGCCGTGTAAGGTCTTACCATACTGTCGGCAACCTTGACGTGTTCGGGGTGAGTGGAATATCCCTTTAACGCTTCGGCACTTTCAAATGTGCTGTCAAGCATAAGGTCACCCGTAGATGAGCCGAGAATATCGGTTACGACCTTAATTTCAAGAAGTCCGTCTATCTTGCCTGCAAGACTTTCAAGTCCCTGCTTTATAAGACGGCATCTTTCTTTTTTTTCTTCGGCTGTCAGCTCGTCCTTTAAGTTCCAGATTATTATATGCTTTACCATATTTCCACCTTACTTAATGCCTGTTATCTTGCCTGCTATCGCACTTGCCGCCGCAACCGCCGGGCTTGCAAGATAAACCTCGCTGTCAATGTGTCCCATTCTGCCGACAAAGTTTCTGTTTGTAGTGGAAATTGCACGCTCTCCTGCCGCAAGTATACCCATGTGACCGCCGAGACAGGGACCGCAGGTAGGAGTAGAAAGTACACAGCCTGCGTTTACAAATATCTCTGCAAGACCTTCCTTGATGCACTGAAGATATACCTTCTGAGTGCCGGGGATAACGATACATCTTACACCCTTTGCAATGTGCTTATCTTTGAGAATTTCAGCGGCGATACGCATATCGCTTATTCTGCCGTTTGTACATGAGCCGATAACTGCCTGATCGATCTTTATATCTTCTGTTATCTCGTCAACGGTCTTTGTATTTTCGGGCAGATGAGGGAATGAAACCGTCTGCTTTATTGTTGACAGGTCAATGTCGATAACTCTTGAATATACAGCGTCATCGTCAGCCTTGAAAATATCAAAGTCACGGTCTGCTCTTTCCTTCATATATGCCATTGTTATCTCGTCAACTTCAAATATGCCGTTCTTTGCGCCTGCTTCGATAGCCATATTTGCTATGCACAGTCTGTCGTCTATTGAAAGACTCTTTAAGCCCTCGCCAGTAAACTCCATTGACTGGTAAAGTGCGCCGTCAACGCCTATCATACCGATTATGTGAAGAATAACGTCCTTACCGCTTACATACTTGTTAAGCTTGCCTGTAAGGTTGAACTTTATAGCGGAGGGAACTTTAAACCATGCCTCGCCTGTTGCCATGCCTGCCGCCATATCGGTCGAGCCAACGCCTGTTGAGAATGCACCGAGTGCGCCGTATGTACAGGTGTGGCTGTCTGCGCCTATGCACAGCTCGCCCGGACCTATAAGTCCTTTTTCGGGGAGAAGTGCGTGTTCAATGCCCATTTCACCTACATCGTAATAATTTGTAATATCATACTTTCCTGCGAACTCTCTGCACTGCTTGCACTGAGTAGCCGCCTTAATATCCTTGTTGGGTGTGAAGTGATCCATTACAAGAGAGATCTTATCCTTGTTGAATACTCCGCCGAAGCCTGCCTTATTGAACTCGTTTATCGCAACGGGGCTTGTAATGTCGTTACCGAGTACCATATCGAGCTTTGCTCTAATCAGCTGTCCCTCTCTTACGCTTTCAAGTCCTGCGTGCTTTGCCAGTATCTTCTGGCTTATAGTCATGCCCATGTGTTGTTCCTGCCTTTCATTGTACCCTTTACGGGGGCTGTATATATCATAATAATTTCCGTTTATCAGTCACGCTCAAGAGCTGAGATACCTGTTCTCACAAGCTCCTTTACGCCGTAGGGCTGTAACAGTCCTATGAACGAATCTATCTTTTCAGGCTCGCCCGTAAGCTCAAGCATAAGTCTGCTTTCGGCTACGTTTACGACCTTTGCTCTGAAAAGGTTTGCAATTTCAATTACGTGCTGACGTGACGCAGGTCCGTTACCGACCTTCATAATGATATGCTCACGGCATACTGCGTCATGCAGTACCTTTACTTCCGATACGTCATAGAGCTTGCGGAGCTGTTTTACCAGCTGCTCCATCACGCCTTCATCGCCCTCTGCGACTATTGTCATACGGGAAATACCGAGGTTTTCGGTTTCCGCAACGTTAAGACTTACTATATTATATCCTCTGCGGCTGAACAGACCTGTTACTCTGCCGAGTACGCCGATACCGTTATTTACGCAGACGGAAATTACGTTTCTCTCTGTCATTTTTCTGCCTCCGTTCAGTCGTCGATCTCTATCTCAAGGATAGGCTCTGTTATGGATTTTCCTGCGGGTACCATAGGCAGAACGTTTATATCCTTGTCTATTCTTGCTTCGATAAGCACGGGGGCTGTCTTTGAAACCTCAAGAGCCTCACGCAGTATCTCCTCGCACTTGTCCTCGCTGTCGATAACGAACGACTTTATTCCGAATGCTTCACCGAGCTTCATATAATCAGTCGGACGGTCGAGCGTTGTCTGTGAAAATCTCTTGCCGTAGAACAATCTCTGCCACTGACGTACCATGCCGAGAACGTTATTGTTGATAACAAGCTCAACAACAGGTATATTGTGCTTTGATAATGTTACAAGCTCATTCAAGTTCATGTGGAAGCTTCCGTCGCCTGCAATGTTTACTACCGTCTTGTCGGGATTGCCGCACTTTGCGCCGATCGCCGCACCGAGACCGTAACCCATAGTACCGAGTCCGCCGCTTGTGATAAGCTGGTGGGGGTGCTTGTATGCGTAATACTGAGCCGCCCACATCTGTGACTGACCTACCTCGGTTGCGATGAGCGCTTCGCCGTTTGTCAGCTTATCAAGCGTTTCGATAAGGTGCTGAGGTGTAAGGGTCAGCTCCTCTGTGCCTTTCTGTCCGCACTCGTACTGCTTTTCCCACGCCTTTATTTTGCCCATCCAGTCAGTGTGCGACTGCTGAGGGATAAGCTTTATCAGCTTTTTCATAACATCTGTGCTGTCGCCGATAACCTGATGATAAACCTTTATGTTCTTGTTTATTTCGGCAGGGTCGATGTCTATGTGAAGCACCTTTGCATCGGGGGCAAAGGTCTGGGGATTTCCTATTACTCTGTCGGAGAATCTTGTGCCGATAGCTATAAACAGATCGCAGTTCTTTATAGCTTCTGCCGCTGTCTTTGTTCCGTGCATACCGAGCATACCCATATATCTGCTGTCGGTTTCATCAAAACAGCCCTGTCCCATAAGTGAAGATGATACGGGGACATCGAGAAGCTCAGCAAATGCCTTTAACGTCTTTGCGCCGTCCTCGCCGTAGATACCGCCGCCCGTGTAGAGGAACGGACGCTCTGCGCTCTTTATCAGCTCTGCCGCCTTTGCTATGCACCCGTCCTGGTGCATAGTAATGTTTACCGTGTAGGGCTTTAAGGGCTTGTTCACAAACTCAGCCTTCTGCGCTGTTATGTCCTTGGGAACATCGACAAGAACAGGACCTTTTCTGCCGCTTCCTGCTATGTAGAATGCTTCACGGAGCGTGTCGGCAAGCTTGTTTACGTCCTTTACGATGAAATTATGCTTTGTTATCGGCATTGTGATGCCTGTTATGTCAACTTCCTGGAAGCTGTCAAGTCCTAAAAGCGAACAGGCAACGTTACCTGTAATAGCTACCATAGGTACGCTGTCCATATATGCGGTTGCGATACCTGTTACAAGGTTTGTCGCGCCCGGACCTGATGTTGCTATGACAACGCCCGTCTTACCTGTCGAACGTGCATAACCGTCAGCGGCATGGCTTGCGCCCTGCTCGTGCGCTGTCAGAACGTGGTGTATTTTGTCACTGTAATTGTATAAGCTGTCGTAGATATTCAGAACTGCGCCGCCGGGATAGCCGAAAACGGTGTCAACGCCCTGCTCTATCAGACATTCGCAGATTATATCTGCACCCGTCAGATTTCTCATTTCTTTCATTCCTTTTTTCTTTCCACTTAGATTTTATTTATAGTCACGGATAAAAATCCTATCGTTTTATTTTAACACTATATAGCTTTTTTGTCAATGGCGAAACCGCATTATAAAGCAATAAAGGACACCCTTGCGGTGTCCTTTCATAATATTCTCAATGTATCTCCACACCTGTGAAATAATGCTGTAAAATCTGCTTATAGCTGTAGCCGTTTTCGGCAAGAGCCTTTGCTCCGTACTGCGACATACCGACGCCGTGACCGTGGCCGTAGGTCGTGAAAACGAACTTATCGCTGTTTTTATCGTATTTCAGCTCAAAAGCCGCACTTTTCAGCGAATAGCCGAGTACTGTTTCTCTTATCACTCTGCCGTCGATCGTCTTACCGTTGGCTTTTGTCATGCCGCCGACAGAAATTGACATTACCCAGCCGTGTTCCCTGTTATCAAGCCTTGAATTTATCTTGAACCACTTTGACGGGTCGCCCGTAAGGGTGATTCCGAGAGTGTTCTGCACTGCGTTCTTAATATAATCCGATGAATAGCTGTCGGTACTGCCCCAGTTAGGGTCTGTCGTCTTATCAAGCGGGCAGTCAACGCTTACAAGGTACGGGTAATTAACGCCCCATACGTTCTCCGCACTGTTGGTATAGCCGCATGACGAGGCGAAGAATACGCTTTGTATCATTTCGCCGTTATAGTAGATCGCTTCGCCAAGTACCTCGTCAACAAGCTTGTATATCCTGTCGTATACATCGGTTTTAAGCGCCGTTGTCGGACGAAGTCCCATATCATTCTGCTTTTTGATATAAGTGTACTCCGCTACCGCCTGTGCCTTTACCGCCTCATCGGGAAACTCGTTCCATATTTCTCCCACAACCGCTCTTGCGATTATCTCTCTTGCACCCGCCGTATAATATGTACCTGTTACCTGATCGTATACGGTGAGCTGTTCCTCATCGCTGTTATCGGGTGCGGGCGTGGGTGTGGGCGCTTCTGTTGCAGTTGTGGTGGTTGCAGTCGTTTCGGGAGCAGGCGTTGTCGCCGCAGTTGTTGTAGTTGTTTCGGGTACTATCTGCGTATTATCGCTTGTCGATGCCGCAGGAGCAACCGAGCGCTTTTTGGTCGTGGTAGTTGTAGTTTCTGCCTTTGTAGTCGCCGTTGTCTGCGCCTTTACATCGGCAAGGGTAGGCTTCCTGTCGTCCTGTAGCTTGATCGTTGTAGTTTCGGGAGTTTTTTCGGTTTCGGCAGATGCGGTCACTTCAGGAATCGACACCTCTATCTCCCTGTCGTTATCTGCGCTTACATGAACTACCTGAACAATTCCGAACAGGTATATGTATATGCAGGATATGACAAGAGCCAGCAGTATCTTTCCTATTGATACCTTCTGCATTAAATCCCCTCCTTTATATTACAAATCCTGATTTCTTATATCAGTCAGGGCTTTCCGTCTTGAATGAGCTGTCCTTCTTAAAGCCCTCTATCCATGCGGGATCCCAGTACCTTCCGCTCCACTCCTCGCCGTAATAATAAAGCTCTCTCATTGTTCTGCACAGCTTGGGGTCGGGATTGCGCTTAAAGCTTGCTATCTGCTCGTCTGTAAATTCGTCGGATTCACCTTCACGGACCTTTCTTGCAACAACCACGATACGCATATCGTAAAGTCCGACTTCAAACTCACAGGTTGACAGCGTTAAGAACTTATCGCCGTACTTCATGTCAACGCCTGTGAAAAATTCACTTCTGTCAAGACACTCGGATGTGAAATAATTGAATTCTTCCCTGTTCGAGAAATTGAGTATGGCAGGGTAATTGAACACATCGCCGTACTCCTCTCTGGTATTGAGAAGCATAACAGAGAATATCTTATACTTTGCCTTTTCGTAAAGCGTGTTGAACTCTATGACAGGATGCTGCTTCAGAAATTCAAGGCTCTCGTCAAGATTTACACGTCTGTATTCTGTGATCTCCGCAAAGAAGTTTTCTGTACGGAGGTTATGACCGTAAAGTATGGTGTTTGCCGATGTTTCGCCCGTGCTTTTGAACTCATTTTCATAATCCGCAAAAATTGTTCCGTTCTTGCTCGGATTGCCGTAGAAGTCTGTTTCAAGATAATGAGAATTGTCATCGCCCTGTACTACAGGATAGTTTACATTTATGTTTTTTATGTACAGCCAGCCGACAAAATCATTATTTATTGCGTAAAAAGGCGCATATTCTGTATTTATGGCTTTTTCGGGAAGCTCCGCTATCTCCTCGGCTGTAGGCTCGTGATTTCCGAGCTGTAATATACTGCTTCGGTATTCCTCTCCCTCACGCTTGGGCTTGAACATATATGTATCGATAATTATCAGTACCGCAACGCATAAAGCGATTATGGATACAAGGAAAACTATCTTTCGGATTATCTCGCCGACGCTGTCGCCCTTCCACGGAATAAGCCCCTTGACAATAGCTAAAAGGGCGTTTTCCTTTTTCTTTTTCTTCTTTTTGTTCTTTTTGCCGGTCGATACTATGACCGATTTGTAATCAGGCATCTTCTTACCTTCCTTTTTGCCTTATAAACAGCTGATGCTTAACCCTCAGCTTTTCTTGGCGCTGTAGCCCTTAAGCAGTGCAGAATCCCACTTTCTGCCGCCCCATGCGCCACCGTTTACGCTGTACCAATAATCATAATACAACGGATCGTAATTTATTACAGTCTGTGATACGTCAACCGCCGGATCCTCACCCTCACGGACCTTTCGTGCGAAAAGCACAAACCTCAGGCTCTTGCTCTTGCCGAAAGTAAAATCGCACGTTGACAGGGCTATTACCTCGTCGCCGTATTTAAGATCCACCTGGGGAGTATAGATAAAGCTACGGTCAAGCACCTGCGCATAATAATCTATAAATTCCTTTTTGTTCTTGAAATCATGTACAAGGGTATAATAGAAAACCTCGCCGTCCTCATTGCCTGTGTTCACCTGCATCATGGCAAATATCTTATATAACCCTTTTTCATACAATGTATCAAACTGAATTACGGGGTGTTCATCGTACATATCCCGTCCGTAATATAAAACGTCGAATTTGCTGACATCACGGAAGAATGTTCCGTTCGCCATATTATGACCGTGGAGCAGAATGTTCGCAGAATGATAGTCACTTTCAATATGCGCCGTGTATTCTGCGATTATGCTCCCCGAATAGCTGTATTCCTTATTGAAATCGTGCCTCATGTAGTACATATTCTTATCGTAAATTTCAGAATAATCAAGAGGCTTTGTCGGATCAAATCCCTTGCTCTGCATTACAGGATAATCAACGTTTGTACCGTCAATTTTGATCCAGCCTACCATATCGTGATTTTTTTCATACAGCTCTTTGTATTCCGCCAGTATGGTCGGCTTTTTCTTTTCCGTGACAACAGGCTCTGCGGGTATGTCGACCGCAAGCTCACAGGTGTAATCGATCATATTCGGCGGTATCGGCGGCTCGGTAAGCTTAAGTATCAGCATAACGCCGACCGATATGAGCCATATAGCGCAAGCTCCGAGCGCTATCCATAAAACCTTGCCGCTGATAACGGGGCGCTTCGCCGTTACAGCCTCGTCCGACGTTGCGTTATCTGCCGCTTCGTCATAAGCAATTTCAGATACTTCTTCCGTCAGCTTTTCGTTCTGATTTTCTTCCAAAGCTTCACCGCCCCTCATCGGTATTACGATTACAACAACGGTCAATAATAGTCGTAGCCGTCATCATCGTTATTATAATCGTATATTCCTTCCTCGTCGTTTATGTCATCAATAAATGTGTAACCGTCTTTTTGTGCGTCCTCTGCCGTGTAGCTGAGCAGCTTTCTTCTGTCCCAGTTGCTCTGTGACCAGTCGTATCCGCCGCCGATATTATCATATACCCACTGCCAGCGCTTGACGTATGTGTTTACCTCTGCCTTGTCTACATCGACATAGGTGCTTTCGCCCGGACGTACCTTTCTTGCAAATATCGCAAGACGTACATTGTCCATATCCGAGCGGAACGGCCAGTAGCAGGTCGAAAGCGTCAGAATATCATCGCCGTACTCTATATCGACATCCGTGAAAATATCGCTTCTGTCCATAATGTCTATGATAAAATAGTTGAAATCGTCCCGTGAGGTAAAGTCGTGCTTGTTGTTGTAGTTATAATATACCTCGCCGTATTCCTCATAGATATTGAAAAGACCTATCGCAAATATCTTCCATTCAGCTTCTTCATACAGCGTGTTGAAGGTTATCGTAGGGTGATCCTTATAAAACTGTATTGACGGTCCGTCATAGCTGTCGTAAAGCGTCCGCCAGTATTCGCTGAGACACGAGAAGAACGTTCCTACCGCCATATTATGACCGTAGAGAACAAGGTTGCCCGAATTTCCGTCAGACGTTACCTTGCAGTTGCAGTCCATCATTACCGCACCGCTCTTGCTCTGTTCGCCATAGAAGTCATGCGTAAGATAATAGTCGTTATCCGAGCCCTTTACAACAGGGTAGTCAATAGCCGTTCCGTCTATTTTGAGGTATCCGACCGTATCGGGATTTATTTCAAGCAGCTTTTTGAACGACGGAAGTATTTCCTTGCTTGCGCCCTGATTATTTCCGTCGGGGATATAAATATTTGAAATACCCTGACTTCTCCACTGGTCGCGGAACATCAGGAATACGTCTGTAACAAGCGGTATTGCCGTTGCAAGAAATACTATAAACGCCGTTATGAACACAAGCTTTCTGATTACAACGCCTGCTCCGTCGCCCTTGCAGGGAATGATCCCCTTGAAAAGCCTTTTCCAGAATCCCGGTTTTTTAGCAGCCACGCCGTTGCGGCGAGGATACTTTTCCATATATGTTGTCATTTATGCTCCTTAAATGCAAGCCGATCTATCAATTGCGCCGTTATTCCGTTTTATCGGGGAATGAATAGCCGTCACGCTTTGCGTCCTCATCTGTATAGCTGAGCAGCTTTCTTCTGTCCCAAGTACTCTGGAACCAGTCGTAGCCGCCGCTTACCTTATCGTATACCCACTGCCAGCGTTTTACATAAGGGTTGCCGACAGCCTTATCAACATCTACAGTACTGCTTTCACCGTCACGGAGCTTTCTTGCAAATACCGCAAGCCTTACCGTAGAGTCACTGCCCTCATACGGCCAGCAACAGGTTGAAAGCGTCAATATATCATCTCCGTATTTAAGATCGACGTCGGTGAAAATATCGCTTCTGTCCATAATGTTTATCATGAAGTCATTGAAATCATCTTCAGATGAGAAATCGTATTTTGCATTATAGCCGAATACCTCTCCCCGTGACTCAGTTACATTATATATGCCGAACGCAAAGATCTTCCATTCCGCCTGCTCATAAAGAGTATCAAATCTGATAACGGGATGTTCCTTATAGAATGATTTACTAGGCTCGTCATAAGAGTCGTACATTGTGCGCCAGTATTCGTTAAGAGGCGCAAAGAACGTACCGACCGCCATATGGTGTCCGTACAGGATAAGGTTGCCCGAATGGCCTTCAGGCGTTACCTTATTGTGATAATCCATCATGATAGCGCCGCTTTTGCTCTCGTTGCGATAAAAATCATGAGTGAGATAGAAATCATTGTCCGTTGTCTTGACTACGGGATAATCTATCAGCGTACCGTCTATCTTTATATATCCCACAGTTTCGGGATTTATTTCAAGCAGCTTTTTGAACGAGGGCAATATTTCCTTATTGTCTTCGGGAACGTCAATATTATTATCCAGCTCATACATCTGAGACAAATTCTTGCTTACCTGCTCGTCCTTATACATAGAAAAGACATCTGTAAGAAGCGGTATAGCGGTCGCAAGGAACACAATAAGCGCTATCAGGAATATTATCTTTCTTATAACAAGACCCGCATTATCGCCCTTCCACGGGATAATTCCCTTTGCCATACGATAAAAGATATTGTGCTTCTTCTCCTTTTTATCGACAGCGGCACTCTTTGTATTTTCGGACAGCTCTGCGCTTTTTTCTTCATACGCCTCCTGACCGTCCGACAATTCATCTCTGCCGGAAAGCATATCGACCGTGCTTTCGTCTTCTTCGTTCTCTGCCTGTATATTCAACATTTCATCTTCGCCGACGGACATGGTGTCCGCAGAGCTTTCTTCAAGGCGCTCGGCGTTTGCCGCTTTTCTGTCTATATCTGCAATTATCTCGTCCACGGACGGCATATCCGTGTTCCTTTCAAATTTGTTATTGCTGTCCATAACAGTCTCCTTGCTTTTTCCTTATGTTGTTATATGTTTTCGGCTACCCACCGCAGTGCGGTAAGCACCGTATTTTTTCTTATATATTCTCTTGCGTTTTCGCCGCCGCTGAGCGCAGGGTCGGTAAAAGCGAGCCGTGCCTCAGTGCCTTTATCGGTGCTTAATCCGATATACACCGTGCCGACGGGGATTTCCGCCGTTCCTCCCGTAGGACCTGCAACGCCCGTCACCGATACGCCTATATCGCTTCCTGCGGTTTCTCTTACTCCCCGTGCCATGGCCTTTGCCGTTTCTGCACTTACAACACCGTAGGTATCTATTATCTGCGGCGGTACTCCTATGAAACGCTCCTTGGCGCTTATGGCATAGGTGCAGATGCTCATGTCCATAGTCGATGACGAGCCGCTCACGGAAGTGATCGCGGCGCTTATAAGTCCGCCCGTACAACTCTCGGCGCAGGCTATTTTTTTGCCCTTGACAACTAATAATTGTACTACATTTTCAGCCGTCTTGTCAATAAGACGCTGAAGCTCTCCGATACGGCTCATAAGCACATCTCCTTTTTTGATCGGCTGTACGTCTTATTCCTGTTCTTCCTTGCTTTCTATTCTGAACAGCTTTACAGTAGTACCCTCTACCGCCTTTTCGATCAGCGGAGCAAAGTCAAACGACTGCTCAGCCCTGATCACCTCGTCAAACACAGGACGTGTCTTGGGGTGCTTCGGTGTGAATACCGTACAGCAGTCCTCATAAGGCAGTGTAGAGGTTTCAAATGTATCTATCTTTCTTGCAATATCTATTATTTCTTTCTTATCCATGCCAATAACAGGACGGAATACGGGGTATTCTGCGGCGGCATCGGTACACTGTATAGCCTTTAACGTCTGGCTTGCAACCTGTCCTACGCTTTCACCCGTTACAAGTGCGCCGTACTCGTTGCGCTCTGCAATTATATTCGCTATCTTCACCATAAGTCTGCGCATTATGATAGTAAAGAATTCTTCGGGACAGTTATCCCTGAGCGCTTCCTGTATCTCTGTGAACGGAACACAGTAAAATCTTATATCTCCGCAATAGGGCGTCAGCTTTTCACAAAGCGTTTCGACCTTCATCAGCGCACGCTCGGACGTATAAGGCGGACTTACAAAATGAATACCGTCTACAATAAGTCCCCTCTTAGCCATCATATAGCCCGCAACAGGGCTGTCAATGCCGCCCGACAGTAAAAGCAACGCCTTGCCTGAGCTTCCTACGGGCATACCGCCCGCACCGATAATACGCTCTGCGCTGACATAAGCGCCCTTATCCCTTATTTCGCACATTACGGTAATTTCGGGGTTATGAACGTCAACTGACAGGTGCGGATAAGCTTCAAGTATTGCTCCGCCGAGTTCCGCCTGTATTTCAGGGGTTTTCATGGGGAACAACTTATCCGAACGCTTTGCGTCTACCTTGAACGTCTTTGCGTTTTTAAGAGCGCTTTCAAGATAAGGAATACCCTGTGCCTTTATCTGTTCAAAATCCTTTTCAAACACCGCACAGCGCTGTAACGCACCGATACCGAATATAACCTTGAGCTTTTCCATGACCTCGTCAAGGTCACATTCGCCGACAGGCTCTATGTATATAGTCGACTGCTTTCTCATGTACTGAAATTTTCCGCAGTGTCTCAGTCTTCTTCTGATATTCTTTACGAGTATATCCTCGAAAGTGCCTTTGTTAAGCCCTTTCAACGCTATCTCGCCGTATTTTGCCATTATAAGCTCTTTCATTGTATGTTTCCTTTCGTTTTGCGGCTTTTCTTTGTACGTCTGAAGCGTGCAATGCCGTTTTCTATTTCATCGCAGAGTGCGTCTATATCTTCCTTTGTAGTTTCCATTGAGAAGCTTACTCTTATTGTGCTGTCCGCTATTTCGGCGTTCATACCGAATGCGTCGGGTACAGAGCTTATTTTTCCCTTTGAGCAAGCCGAGCCGCTACTGACGTATATCTCTTTTTCCTCAAGCGAGTGCAGCATTATCTCGCTTCTTACCCCAAGCACCGAGAAGCTCAGAATATTATATACGCTGTTGTCGGGGCTGTTTATAAATACATCTTCCATTTGCGAAAGCCTGTTACGCAGATATTCGTTCAGCTCCTTGTAGTGCGAAAGGTCGAGGTGGTATGCCTTTACAGCCGCCTCAAACGATGCCATAAGCTCAGTCGGCTCTGTTCCGGGGCGCAGATTCTTCTGCTGACCTCCACCGTAGACAAGCGGCGTAAATCTCACCTTGTCCGCACAGTACAGCGCGCCTATGCCCTTGAAGCCGTGTATCTTATGCCCCGACAGACTGACAAGATCGCCCTTAAGCGGCACCTTGCAGAAGCCCTGCACACCGTCTATATGAACGATCGTGTCCTTGTTCGTGTCCTTTACAAGCCTGTACAGCTTTTCGGTATCGACCTTAAAGCCGTTCTCATTGTTTACAGCCATGCACGATACAAGTATAGTATCGGACGTGACATTGTCTGCTATATACTGCTCAAAATTATCAATAGCGTCTTTAGGTGAAAGGCGGACTATTTCAAAGCCCTGCTTTTCAAGATAATCCATAGTTCTCGCAACCGACGGGTGTTCCATTGCAGTTGTGACTATTCTGTTTCCTCTGCGTTTATAAGCGTCGGCAACGCCCCTCAGAGCAAGGTTGTTGCTCTCTGTAGCGCCCGATGTAAAATATATTTCTCCCTGAAGTCCCAGCTTTTTGAGAAGTGTTTTCTTTGCGCTGCTCATCAGCTTTTCCGACTCGATACCGAGCCTGTGCAGTGACGATACATTGCCGAAACAGCTCCTTGCTGCATCTTCAGCCGCTTTAATTGCTTGTTCGCAAGGCTTTGTAGTGGCGGCATTATCCAGATATATCAAAATTCCGTCTCCTTTTCATGAGGGCTTTGCCCACTTATCTATAAGCTATAGGCTACGCCGCATAATTATTGTCGTGCGATTGCGCCGTCGGATTTTTCGCCAGATTGTATAATGAGGACGACGCAAGGCTGACGCCTTGCTAGGACGAATTGTGCGAGATGGCGGAAAATCCGCAAGCAAGCGTGCGGCAAAGGCGTTAGCCGATGATTGTGCGGCGTTGCCTTAATTATACACCATTTTGCGATAAAAAAACAGGGTATATTCTGAAATTTTTATGAAAAAATAAC
>CAVJKI010000007.1:0-20709 GCA_963649995.1 Sodaliphilus sp. | reverse complement strand
ATGTTGTAATGCATAAGCTCGATGAAAATAATTTTTATATATCAAAGGATATAAACGTCAGCCCGACGTTTTTCGGATGGGTGTTTCAGCTCGGAGAAAAAGCCGAAATACTTGAACCCTTACCGATACGTCAGAAATTCACAGCCTACACAGACGCCGTAAGGAATATGTATTGAGCAAGCCCGCACAAAGCAACAATAAGTATCCATGCGGCTCTGCCGTAAGTCAGAAAGATGTGTTTATATTGTCCGATATTTCAAAAGTAAAAAGGATTATCGCCAAGATCCCTAAATGGCTGTATTATGCCGTTCCCGCTTTTATTCTGTCTGTCATTCTCACATTGCTTGCAAAAAATACGGCGGGCTTTGCGGAATGGTACAGCACGAATATATATCCGTTCTTTGTCGGAACGGTCGGACGGTTTACTTCCCTGTTGCCGTTTTCACTGTGCGAGATTCTGCTTTATACAGTCATAATCCTTGCCGCTGTCGGCGTTGTATATACCGTTATAAGGTTTATCAGGGGTAAGGGCAGGCGCAGACAGCTTATGATGAGCGTGCTTGCCGTTGTGATCAGCTTTGCCGTCAGCGTGTTCTTTGTGTTTACGCTCTTTTGCGGTATAAACTACAGCCGTACTCCGTTCTCAACGGTCAGCGGCTTTACGGTTGAAACCTACACGGCGCAGGAGCTTGCCGACCTTTGCGTATATATTCTTAAAAACGCCAACGATGCGGCAGAAAAAATCGAAACAGACGATACGCTCATTGTAAAGCTTGACGGGAAAATAAATTTCGACGAGGAATGTAAAAAAGCAATGAACGCACTCGGCGAAAAATATGACAGCCTGTCTGGGTTTTATCCGAACGCAAAGGCTGTGATCGCCTCAGAGGGCATGTCGTATATGAAGATACTCGGAATGTATACCCCGTTTACAATAGAGGCAAACTACAATGCAAGCGCACCCGACTTTGCAAAGCCGTTTACGTTATGCCATGAGCTGTCGCACCTCAAGGGCTTTATGCGTGAGGACGAGGCGAATTTTATCGCTTATCTTGCCTGCACAGGCTCGGATAATGCGTATGTGCAGTATGCAGGCTGGGTATATGCCCTGATATACGCCGCAAATGCGCTTTACTCGGCGGCGGGCAGTGATATATACAACGAGCTTATGAGCTATGCCGATGATAAAATAATCGCAGAGCTTAATGCAAACAGCGAGTACTGGAAGCGTTATGAAACGCCTGTCGCCGCTGTTGCAACAAGCGTGAATGATACTTATCTGAAATCACAGGGACAGTCCGACGGTAAAAAGTCTTACGGAAGATTTGTCGACCTGATGATAAGCTACAGGAAGATGCAAACATCGTAAATCAAACGCCGTCAAGCGTTATAAATATAATTGCCGTCAAGCGTTATAAATATAATTATTGTTTAGCCCCGACCGTTGCACTGTTCTTCGCTAAGCAGTAAGCTTGCAAAAGGTCGGAATTTGGAGCGGCACATTGCCGCAGGTCGGAATTTGAGGCGGCGCATTGCCGCAGGAGAAACTAAATGGCAAATAAGAAATTGTACAAGAAAGAGAGATTTTCGGGCTGTCTTATCGGAGCCGCCGCAGGCGACGCACTCGGCTCATCTGTAAAAACAATAACAAGAAGTCAGATAAAGGAAATTTACGGAAAGAAGGGCATACTTAAATTAAGCCCCGAAAAGCATCAGAAAACCGCCCGCATATCCGACGAAACACAAACCATGCTCTTTACCGCTCACGGCATACTCTGGGCAGATGCGGCTGGGCTGAGAACGGGCGAAGCGGACTGTGCGGATTATGTATTCCTTGCCCTGCAGCAATGGCTGTACTCCCAGACAGGTGGTACGTCCTCCGTTGACCTGCAATGGATACTTGACGACAATGAAACGGGCTTTCCCTGCGACCTGCTCGGTATTCCCGCCCTGTGCAAAAAGCGCAATCCCACAAAACAGCTTGTACAGACGCTTGCCGGCATAAAATCCGAAGACGCATACGGCACAAAAAGACGTCCGATAAACTCGAACAAGCTTTTTGACTGCCTGCCCAGAGCCGTTCCGACAGGACTTTACTTCTACAGCGACCCTGCGCTTGCATTCTCTGTCGGCTGTGACCTCGGCGCTATCACACATTCCCACCCGACGGCATATCTGGCAACAGGCTGTCTTGCCTCAATCATAGCCTTTATCTGCAAAGGCAGTACAATTGAACGTGCAGTACTCGACACAATGAAAATACTCAAGGAGCATGACGGCTTCGAGGACTGCTTCGCCTCGCTCGACAAGGCGCTTGCCTTACTTGACGAGGACACCTCTCCTCTGACAGACGTTGCGGAGCTGGGAAACGGCAGCACCGCAGACTCCGCCCTTGCTATCGGCGTGTATTGCGCCTGTGTGCATTATGATTATCTCAGTGCGGTACAGCTTGCCGCAAATCAGGACGGCATAAGCGATATATGCGCTTTCACGGCGGGTGCGCTGAAAGGCGCATTAATGGGCTTTTCCGAGATTCCGTCGGGATTTGTGAAAAAGCTCCAGTTCGCCGACACCGTAAAGGAATACGGTGCAAAGCTGACAAAAGCCGCACCAAAAGGCTTTATAAAGCAGAAATAATAATCAGGGCAACACCGTACAGGTCCGTTAAGCGGGCTTTGCACAGTGTTCCTAAAGCAATAAGGAAGCGATTCATCAGATGGTCACTGATATGACTACAGGCAGGACCTTTTCAGTTCTGCTTAAATTCTCTTTGCCGATGCTGCTCAGCGTTGCATTCCAGCAGCTGTATAATATAGTCGACAGCGTTATTGCGGGCAATTTTGTAAACGACATGGCGCTGGGTGCAATAGGCGCAAGCTACCCGGTAACAATGATATTTATGGCAGTCGCTACGGGAGGAAGCGTGGGCGCTTCGGTCGTAGTCGCAAGGCTATTCGGCTCAAAGGATTATACATATATGAAAACGGCAATAAATACGGCGCTGGTTTCATTTGCAGTGATAGCGGCGGTACTCACGGTCATAGGCTGTATCTTCTGTTCACCTATGCTGAGCCTGCTCGGCACGCCGCAGGATATATTTGCCGACAGCGATATTTATCTGAGGGTTTATGTACTCGGACTTTTGTTTTTGTTTATCTACAATGCCTGCAACGGCATTTTCACTGCCCTCGGCGACTCTAAAACGCCTCTGTTCTTCCTGATAGCCTCATCGCTCGGAAATATTGCGCTTGACCTGCTTTTTGTATTGGTATTCAAGCTCGGCGTTGCAGGCGTCGCATGGGCGACCTTTGCCGCTCAGGGTGCTGCAGGAGTTGCGGCATTTTTCGTGCTTCTGAAGCGTGTAGGCAGGATAGAATCCGACCCCGCCGAAAAGCCCCGGATATTCTCAGCCGACGCACTTAAGCAGATCAGCCGTATATCAATACCGTCTATATTGCAAAGCAGCTTTGTATCTGTCGGAAACCTGTTCGTGCAAAGCCTTGTAAACAGCTTCGGCTCATCGGTAATAGGCGGTTATGCGTCCGCTATCAAGCTGAATACTTTTGCCATAACCTGCTTTTCAACACTGTCAAACAGTGTGTCGAATTTCTGTGCCCAGAACATCGGCGCTGACAGGACAGACCGTGTAAAAACAGGCGTAAAGTCGGGTATGCTGATGTGTCTGGTGATTGCCGTGCCGTTTGCGATAGGCTATCTGCTGTTCGGCGGAACGCTTGTAAACCTGTTCGCTACGCAGGCAAACGCCGAGATCATTTCCACGGGCAGTAAGTTCCTTACAATAGTCGCCCCGTTCTACTTCTTTGTGTGCATAAAGATAGTAATTGACGGCGGTGTGAGGGGCTGCGGCGTTATGACGCCGTTTATGATAAGCACTTGCCTTGACCTTGTGCTGAGAGTGATATTCGCTTACATTCTGTCGCCGTTCTTCGGCTCGGACGGTATATGGTTGTCGTGGCCTGTGGGCTGGGTGCTTGCGCTTATCGTGGACCTGTTCTTCTACAACCGCTATATACGCAAGGGCAGAGCCTTCGGCGGCTGTTAGCCGCTGACAGACTGCGTTTCTTTGCAGATACATGATTTAGGAAAGTATATAAATTGCGGTCACGGTTTTATCACCGTGACCGCTTATCTATATCCGAAGCAACACTATTGCAATTTTGTTGCATTATGAGGTATTTAAGCTATATATTACAAATTGTAAAATTCTCTTAAAATTTGCTCGGAAGTATAACCTCTTTCCGAAAGCTTCAACGCCGAGTAAACACTCATTCCCGTATTACAACCATCACCTCTTGTAGTAAAACTGTAAAGCCTTTGCGTATAGCTTATATCAAACGAGGGAGAACGTATTTCAAACCGCCGTCTGAATTCTTCACACGACATATTGATACCGCAGACATCAAGGCGGAGAACATTTCCGTCTGCGTCCTTTTCCATACCGCTTATCCATTTTGATTCATCGGGAGGGATGATCAGCGACGGATAGGCGGTCAGCATGATCTCGGCAATACCGTCCGCCGTAAGCTGACAGCTTCCGTTATAATAATCGGCGGTCTTGTCCTTTTCGCAATACAGCTTTTTAACATAGGGGTTTCCGCAGTCCTCGGGGGAAATGAGCGCTCCCGACGACACAGGACATACGGGAAGAAAAACCGCTTCTCCGTTTACCGTAAGCTCCTGCGATAAGGCAAGCTCGACAGCCCTTTCGGCGTACCTCCTGTAGGTCGAAAGCTCTGCGCCGAAATGCTGAAGTCCCTCCTTTTCGCTCATAAAATCAAGGCGGGGATAGCCGCTGTCAAAGGCCTTGCTCGTTTTGTAAAGATACCTTGCCGAACATTCGACAGCCTTCGCCACGGCGTTTACTCCCTCCGCCGTCTTGTCGCAGGGAGGCTCGTCAAGCGACCTCAGCGAGCTGAGAACGCACCCGGTAAGAAATTCCTTATACGCATATTCCGTGTTTTCATACATTACGGTCTGCGGACGTTCCGTCCCTGTCTTTGCGGAAAAACACAGCAGAATAACTATCGGCAGGACCGCTGTCAATGCAAGTCCTGCTATAAGCAGATACAAATATTTCTTTTTCATGGCTCGTGCTTTTCCTTTCTTGACTTATCGTTCAAAGTAGAGTATAATAATAAGAAATAGACGCTTCGGTAAACCGGTTCGTCCGTAGTTCATTATATTCACCGTTTTTACGGTATAGAATATTCGAGGCTATTATAAACGTACAAAGAAAGGAATAAATAATATATGAACGAGCGATTTCAGAAGCTTTGCCGCGATTACAAGATACAGACGGCAATAGATCCGAGATTATACGACAAGTACAATGTAAAGAGAGGACTGCGTAACAACGACGGAAGCGGTGTTGTCGTAGGTCTTACAAATATATGCTGTGTACACGGCTACGTTATCGACGAGGGTGAAAAGCGCCCCGCGCCCGGACAGCTCATCTACAGAGGCTATGATATATGCGACCTGGTAAGCGGCGTTGAAAAGGACGGAAGATACGGCTTTGAGGAAACGGCATATCTTCTTCTTTTCGGCAATCTGCCCGACAAGGAACACCTTGAGGATTTCAAGAAGATAGTAACGCACTACCGCACTCTGCCCCCCTATTTTGCAGAGGACGTGCTTATGCGCTGTCCGTCGTCAAACATAATGAACAAGATGGCGCAGTCGGTGCTTGCGCTTTATACTTACGACAAGGAGCCTGAAAACAAGAGCATGGAAAGCGAAATGCTCAAGGCTATATCAGTTATCGCAAGACTGCCCGCTATAATGGTAGGCGCTTATCAGGTAATGCGCCGTTACCTCTATAATTCAAGCATGGTAATGCACCCGATAAACCTTGACGAGAGCCTTGCAGAGAGCATTCTGTCTACCCTGCGTGACAACCGTGAATATACAAAGGAGGAAGCAAAGCTTCTCGACCTGTGCCTTATGCTCCATGCGGAACACGGCGGCGGTAACAACTCGACCTTTACCTGTCGTTGTGTAACATCGACAGGCACGGACGCTTATGCGGCTTACGCTTCAGCTGTTTCCGCACTTAAGGGGCCCCGTCACGGCGGTGCAAACATAAAGGTTATGGAAATGCTCGACTGCATCGAAAACGGCGTAAAGAACTGGGAGAACGAGGGCGAGGTTGCCGACTTCCTTACAAAGATACTCAACAAGGAAGAAAACGACCGCAGCGGTCTTATCTACGGTATGGGACACGCTGTATACACTCTGTCCGACCCCAGAGCCGTACAGCTCAAGAAAGCCGCCCTCAAGCTTGCAAAGGGTACCGAAACAGAGGCTGAATTCAGACTTCTCGACACTATCGAGCGCCTTACACCCCAGCTGTTCGCAAAGAACAAGGGTGATGTAAAGACGATGTGTGCTAATGTCGATATGTATTCGGGTCTTGTTTACAAGCTGCTCGGCATACCCGTTGAAATGTATACCGCACTGTTTGCCTGCGCAAGAATGCCCGGCTGGTGCGCTCACAGAATGGAAGAAATAGAAAACGGCAAGCGTATCATGCGACCTGCCTACAGAACGCTTATCAAGAACAGGGATTACGTTGCTCTTGACAAACGTTGATCATAATAATACAGAACGATCGAAAGGCGTAATAATGAAAGGAATACTTTCCTGTAAAAAAGCATTTTCAGCAGGTATAGTCTCGGCTGTAGTGTTCACGGTAATGAGGATAATACAGCTGATCTCCTGCACGGAATACCCGTCACTTCTCTATGCGCAGGGCTGTGAGGTCTTTAACACGACATTCAATATACTGCTGATATTGTCCGCAGCCGTAATAAGTGTTTGTGCGTTCTCGGACGCAAAAAACGCAAGAATAAAGACGGCAGAGGAGATCTCTGTAAAGGGCAGTAACGTATTCGGAGCTGTAATGATACTTGCGGGAGCTGTGTGGATACTGCCCGTAATAAGCGATTTTTCAGCAGGCTCTGTCGGGTTTGCCACAATAACGGCGCTCGCCTGCTGTGCGGCATATATTATAGGCGGCATGGCTATGATGATGTCGTCAAAAATAGCGCCCGCCCAGTGCATAAGTGCTGTTTTCATAATTGTCAATTACCTTATAGTTGCGGTAAAGTTCTATCTTGCAAGCCCGATAATCACGGGTATGCCGCAAAAGACGATGTTAATGCTTTTCTATGTGCTTACCCTGCTTTTCTGGATAAACATGGGCAGATTCCTGTGCGGCGGCGAAAAGAAGCTTACAAGAACCGCACTTACAGCGTCGGGCTATTTCTGCACGGCAAGCGCACTGGCTTATATTATAAGCTGTTGTGTGCTTCTTGCGGCAGACAGTGAAAAGTGGGCAAATATAGCACAGAATTCGCCCGAAACGCTTCCCGACCTGGAGATAATCGTAACGGCTGTTGTACCCGCATTGCTTGCGGCTGTTATTCAGTTCTCAAAGAAAAGACCCGCAGAAAGCACAGACGTGGCTTCGCAGAGCGACGCTTCCGACAGCGCCGTAAGCAACAGCGAAAACGTCCTGACTGCGGAAAACGAAGCCGTACAGGAAGAACGGTACAAGGACGGAAATCAGCAGGACTGAAAAAACGTCTAAGGAGATAAAATGAAAAACATCACAGTATTACGCTTCAATAAAATACTCGGAAAAGCGGCAGGGCTTGCAGCGCTGGCGTGCATTATTTCTGCGCTCTGCGGCTGTTCGGCAGGCTTTTTCTCAGGCGACCTGCTGACTTCTCCCAGACTTACCGACGAACAAACCGAAATATACAATGCCCTGACCGCCAGTGCGGGCAGGGTTGATTTGCGTTATCCGCATACCGGCGAATACCGCAGTGCGTTTGTTATTCACAACATCGACAACGAGCCTACGGACGAGGCTATCGTTTTCTATGAGCAGAGCAAGGCTGATGCGGCAAAAGAACCTGTTCTTGAGGGCAACGCCGTGGGCAACCTGCGTATCAGCTTTCTTGACAAGGACGCAGACGGCAACTGGAAAGCGACCTATGAGCTTCCTGCCGCTGGCACGGAGGTTGAAAGCGTGGCGTTTTCCAAGCTCGGAACGGATAAGGAAAAGCTGCTTATAAGCTATTCTGTTCTCGGCTCATCGGACAAGATAATTTCAGTTATCGACTACAGGGACGGAGTTGCGACACAGCTCGGCTCGGTGGGCTATTCTTCTTATATAATGCTCAGCGGCATAAACGATAACGGCGAATATCTTGCCTGCTTCAACCGTGAAGGCGCAAAAAAGAACGGCAGTATGAGCGTATACAACTGCAACAGCGACGGCGTCTTCGGAATGGCTTTCCCTGTCACGGCGTTCGGCGAGGGCGTTGCGGAATTTGATAAAATAGGCGTTGCCCAGTGTCTTATGCTCGGCAAAAAAAGGCCCTGCATTACGATCGATTACCTGTCAACAGAAAATCTGTACAACACAAGCGTCCTTTACTATATGGGAAGCCTGTTTGGCACTGCCGATACGGCGGTGCTTGATACCGACAGCATAAATTACACAAGGCGCACAAACAGCTTTACTCCTAAATTGCAGTCGCAGGATATTGACGGCGACGGTGTAATTGACGTTCCTGCTACCTCTCCCCTGCCCGGATATGAAAATCTTACCTATCCCGAACAGGTAAACGCTGTACGCTGGTACAAGCAGGACTGTGAAAAGATTGTCATGACAGCATATACCTTTATTGAACCGCACAGGAATTATATGCTGACATTCCCCGGCCGATGGATAGGCATGGTCACGGCGACAATAAGCAGTGAGGACAACACCGTTACATTCTGGAAGCACGAGGGCAGCCTTAAGGAAAACGAATATGCGCTTCTGACGATAAAAACAATAACAAAGAGCGACACCTCATCTCAGAGCGAGCCTGATGTGCTGTCGGCAAACCGTGACGGCTTCAGGCTGTTCTCCGACGACAGCGAAAAAACGATATATTATAAGAGCATAATGTACGAGGGTCTGTCGCTGACGGACGATGAGATAGAAGCGGCGCTGAAGGTACGCCCCGAAGGTTACGACAGCAACGAGGTTTCAGCGCTGTCAAAGAGCAACTGACAGGAAATATATATGATGAAAGGCAGGTCAAGGCATGAAAAGAATACTTGTTTGCGAGGACGAGGACGCTATAAGGGATTTTGTCGTAATAAATCTCAAGCGCAGCGGCTATGACGTTATAGACGTCAGCAATGCCGCTCAGGCTATGGAGGCGTATGTACATTACGGCGGACTTATAGACGTTGCTCTGCTCGATATAATGATGCCCGGTATGGACGGCAGTGAGCTTTGCCGCTGGCTCAGGCAGAAAAGCGACACTATGGGTATAATAATGCTTTCCGCAAAGAGCCAGGAGGTCGACAAGATACGCTGTCTTACTCAGGGTGCAGACGACTATGTTACAAAGCCGTTCTCACCGTCGGAGCTTGTCGCAAGGGTTGACGCAGTGTACCGCAGAGTAAGCCTCAGCGTTGCAAGACCGCCTGAGGACGAGGGCAGAACGCTTATTTCAGGTCCGTTCTCAATAAACACAAAAAGCCGTATTTTCACCAAAAACGGCGTGGGCATTGAGATAACGCAGGTGGAATATCAGCTTCTTGAATATTTCATGGAAAACAGCGGCTCAGCGCTTGACCGAAAGAGCATACTTACCCATATATGGGGCGACGACTATTTCGGCGATGATAAGATCGTCGACGTGAACATAAGACGACTGAGAATGAAGATAGAGGAAGATCCGTCAAATCCGAGATACATAACCACTATATGGGGCTACGGCTACAAGTGGTGTGTTGACGAGCTTGCCGCCGCAGGCGAGTTCAGCAGGTAAACAAACGGAGGTAAAGGCTTTGGCAAGACGCACGACGATAGCTAATCGCTGGTTTCTTAAAAGCTTCAGCGCAGTAGTTATAGTTCTGGTACTGCTGGATATTGTTCTGTACTGTGTGTTCAGGGCATATTTCTACAGCACCGTTGAACAGACGCTGAGAAGTGAGCTGAACGTAATATCGACAGTACTCACAAGATACTATAACAGCAGTTCGACGGGAAGCGGAACAAACTATTCAAACGAAGTAAGAACCACGGTCGAAAGCTTCAGCAAAAAAGACCGCATGGAGCTTATGATGATAAACTCCTATGGTAAGGTCGTAATAACGTCGAGCGGGTTTGAGCCGAGCAACTCATACGATATGCCCGACTACGACAACGCCGTAAAGGGCGGAAACGGTATAGGTACATACAGCGGTTATCAGAGCAACGGCGAAAAGGTAATGGCTGTAACGAGCCTGCTTGAAACAGGAAAAACAAATTACAGCGCAGTGCGGGTCATAACCTCGCTGTCAAAGGTAGACAAGCAGCTCGGCTTTATAATGATATTCATTATAGCGATAAGCGGAGCGATAATAATACTGATGCTTGTACTCGGACTTTACTTCATAAAGTCGATAGTAATGCCGCTCAGACTGATAAGCGCCAACGCACGCAAGATAGCAAAGGGCGACTTCGGAGTACACATCGAGGAAAAAACGGACGACGAGCTCGGCGAGCTGTGCAGGGTATTCAATTACATGGCAGACGAGCTGGAAAATTCGGAAAAGATAAAGAACGATTTTATATCGTCGGTTTCTCATGAGCTGAGAACACCGCTGACGGCGATAAAGGGCTGGAGCGAAACGATCTCCGCAAGCCCTAATGACAAGGAAGTCACCAAAAAAGGCATGAGGGTAATTTCCGAAGAGTCGGAAAGACTGTCCAACATGGTTGAGGAGCTTCTCGACTTCTCAAGGATACAGGGCGGCAGATTCAATCTGAACAAGGCGAATATGGACGTTTTTGCCGAGCTTACCGACGCAGTTATAATCTATTCCGAAAAGGCAAGACAGGAAAACAAGACACTGCTTTATGACGAGCCGCAGGAGGTAGTTACCATCTACGGCGACAGAAACCGCATAAGACAGGTGTTTATAAATATAATAGACAACGCTATCAAGTACTCCGCAGTGAACGGTCATATAATAGTCGCCGCGGCAGTAACCGACAAGGCGGTAATTATAACGGTGGAGGACGACGGATGCGGAATTGCCCCATCGGATCTCCCCAAGGTAAAAGCAAAGTTCTATAAGGCGAACAACACCGTAAGGGGTTCGGGAATAGGACTTGCGGTAGCGGACGAGATAGTGACCGCCCACGGCGGAACGCTTGATATAGACAGCGAGCTCGGACGTTACACAAGAGTAGTTATCACCCTGCCGATAGCGAAAAAGGACGAACAATAAGAAAGGCTGAACATGAGCGAACAAAAGAAAGAAGTTATAAAGACAAAGGTCGGCGGACAGGCTCTTATTGAGGGCGTAATGATGCTCGGACCGAAAAAGGGCTGTATGGCTGTACGTCAGCCCGACAGAGAGATATATACCGAGGTATGGGACAGAAAAACTCCCAAATGGTATAACAAGGCGCCGTTTATAAGAGGCTGCGTGAATTTCGTTTCCCAGATGGCAGACGGCTACAAGTACCTGAACAAATCGGGCGAAGTCAGCGGAATGTTTGACGAGGAAGAGGACGAAAAGGGTAAGAAGGATAAAGAGCAGGACAAGCCGACCGATACCGCTGTAAGCGAAGAAAAGCCGGAAGATAAAAAGGAAGATAAGAAAGACGATAACGGTGCTGTTACAACGATCGTTGCAATAATATCGGGCGTACTCGGTGTAGGACTTGCTGTTGCGCTGTTCGTAATACTCCCTACCCTTATTTTCACAGGTATACAGACGCTGTTCGGCGATACGGATATATCCGCCTTCCGCTCACTGACGGAGGGTATTATAAAGATAGCTTTGTTTATCGGCTATCTGTGGCTGACTTCTCTTATGAAGACTATGAAAAGACTGTATCAGTATCACGGTGCGGAGCATAAGACTATTTTCTGCTATGAGCACGGCGAAGAGCTGACAGTCGAGAACGTCAGAAAGTACAAGCGTTTCCACCCCAGATGCGGCACAAGCTTTATATTCCTCACGCTTGCGATAAGCATACTTGTGTACACTCTGCTTCCGATAAACAGCGAAATGTTTATTGAGGCATTCGGCGTGTCGAAATTCATCGGCGATATGCTGAGAGTATGCTGTAAGATAATATTCCTGCCGATAGTAGTGGGTATCTCATACGAGCTTATCCGTATCGCAGGAAGATATGACAATGTGTTTACAAAGATAGTTTCGGCTCCCGGTCTTGCTATCCAGAGGCTTACCACAAAGGAGCCTGCCGATGAGATGATCGAGGTCGCAATCGCTTCAATGAAGCCCGTTCTGCCCGAAAATGCGGAGGACGCAAGGTGGTAATAAGGCAGGCGGTAAGGCTTATAAGCGATATGCTTGACGGCGTTACCGATGATGCGGATTTTGAGGCAAAACAGATAGTAAATGAGATCAGCGGCGGAAAAATGCCGTTTGAGGAAATTTCCGAATCACAGCTTGCCGAGTGCGTCAATAAAGCCGATATGCGTAAAACGGGCAGACCGTTACAGTATATCCTCGGCAACTGGGACTTCTACGGCAGAAGATATTTTGTCGGGGAGGGCGTGCTTATCCCCCGTCCCGAAACAGAGCTGCTGTGTGATACAGCAATCGAGCATCTGAAAAAGACGGGCGGTAAAGCGGTCGACTTATGTTCGGGGAGCGGTTGTATAGCGATCACAACAGCGCTTGAAGCGGACGTTGAAGTTGCGGGGATAGAAATATCCGACAAGGCTTACGGGTATTTTCTGAAAAACATAGAGGAAAACAAAGCCGAAAGGCTTGTTACGGCAATAAAGGGCGATATTTTCGATGAAAAAATCCTTGACGGGTTTGAGGATAATTCGCTGTCTGCCGTGCTGTCAAATCCTCCGTATATCTGCTCTGCGGATATGAAAGCCTTGCAGGCAGAGGTAAGGCATGAGCCTGAGCTTGCACTGTTCGGCGGCGAGGACGGACTGGACTATTACCGCAGGCTTGTACCGATGTGGGTCGAAAAGCTTGAAAGCGGAGGGCTTTTTGCGGTTGAGATCGGAGATGAGCAGGGACAGGCTGTCAGCGACATTTTCAAAAGCGTCGGACTTCTGCCCGAAATCGTCAGGGATTACAGCGGACACGACAGGATAGTGCGCTCTTTTAAGCGATAGATAATAAAATATGTACGTTTTATCGTACATAACTAATGGTAGAATATAATTACAGGATAAATCCATACACAGAAAGGACAGGTAAAATATTATGGCAAAGGCAAATAACAAAAAAGCGACACCTACCGTAAATCATCCTACCACTCCGGAGGAGAAGAAAAAGGCTCTTGACACCGCTATGGAGCAGATAATCAAGAACTACGGCCAGGGTTCTGTTATGTTCCTCGGCGGCGAGGGAAATAAAAAGCTTGACGTTGAAAGCGTTCCGACAGGCTCAATAGGACTTGACTATGCGCTCGGTATAGGCGGTCTGCCCAAGGGTCGTATAATAGAGATATACGGACCTGAGTCGGGCGGTAAGACTACCGTTACGCTTCATGCTATCGCAGAAACGCAGAAGCTCGGCGGTATGGCGGCGTTTATAGACGTTGAACACGCTCTCGACCCTGTATATGCAAAGTCGCTCGGCGTTGATATTGACCACCTTATCGTATCACAGCCCGACACAGGCGAACAGGCGCTTGAAATTATGGAAACGCTTGCACGTTCGGGTGCTATCGACATTGTTGTACTCGACTCGGTTGCGGCAATGGTTACAAAGGCAGAGATAGACGGCGAGATCGGCGACAGCTTTGTGGGCGTGCAGGCAAGACTTATGTCAGCGGCTATGAGAAAGCTGACAAGCGTTATTTCAAAGTCAAATACCGTAGCTATCTTTATAAACCAGGTGCGTGAAAAGATAGGCGTTATGTACGGCAACCCCGAAACCACTCCCGGCGGTCGTGCGCTTAAGTTCTATGCCAGTGTGCGTATAGATGTCCGCAAGGGTGAGAAGATAGTTGACGATGGTGAGATTATCGGTTATACTACTAAATGCAAGGTCGTAAAGAACAAGGTCGCTCCTCCTTTCAAGGAAACCCAGTTTGATATGATTTTCGGCGAGGGTATATCAAGGCTCGGCGAAATTATCACTATGGGCGAGGAGCTGGGCTTTATCAAGAAAAGCGGCGCATGGTACAGCTATAACGGAGAGAGACTCGGGCAGGGTAAGGAAAAGGCAAAGAAGTTCCTTAAGGAAAACGAGGATCTGCGCCTTGAAATAGAAGGAAAGATAAAAGAGAATATGTCAAAGCTCGATATGTCGGCAAGCGAGGACGGCGAAGGCTCAGGCAATGCCGATACATCGGAATCAGCCGCAGAAAACGAACTCAAGGAGATCGGCGAGGAAGCCGCAAAGACTGACGCTCCCGCACCTGCTCCCGCAAAGAAAAAAGCAACGGCGAAAAAGAGCGTTGTTGTGGAGGCGGACAGCGATTTTGAGGAATTTTCACCTGAGGACCTCGATTGATGTCATATACCGATGACGAGAGAATAAGAGCAAAACGCAGAGCGCTGTACATACTTGCTCAGCGTGACCACTCAAAAAAAGAGCTTTATGACAAGCTTATAAAGAACTATCCTCCCGATCTATGCGATATGGTTGTTGAGCTTATGTGCGAGCATGATCTCATAAATGAGGAAAAGTATACCGAAAAGCTTTACAAGGCATATATAAACAAGGGTTGGGGTAAGTCCAAGATCCGCTTTGAGCTGCGGAGAAGGGGCTTGCCCGACAGCCTTATATCGCAGCAGGAAGAAGAATATGACACTGAGAATTTTATAGACAAAATTATACATCTTGTAGATAAAAAATACGCAAGCAAGCTGGATTTTTCGGACTATAAAAGCGTACAGCGGGTTACTGCGGCACTTGCCCGCAGAGGCTTTGCCTATGACGATATAAAGCTTGCGCTATCCCGTATAAAGGACGGGGATTATGATGAGGACGAGGAATACGACGAATAGTCCGTAATAATTCAGTATATAAGGAAAACGGAAAGGTAAGGAAACGTAAATGGCAGAAACAATAAAGGTCGGAATGGTATCTCTCGGATGTCCGAAGAACCAATGCGACGCAGAGCTTATGCTTGCGAAGATAGCAAAAGCCGGCTTTAAGATAGTAAGCGAGGCAGGTCTTGCAGACGTTGTAATAATCAACACCTGCGGCTTTATACAAAGCGCAAAGGAAGAAGCCATAGAGGAAATAATGGAGGCAATAAGCCGCAAGAATGACGGTATCAACAAGAAGATAATCGTTACGGGCTGTCTTGCAGAGCGCTACCAAAAGCAGATGGACGAGGAGTTCCCCGAAATAGACGCAGTTATCGGTATTGCAAAGAATGATGATATTGTAGAGGTCATAAACTCGGTAATGCTCGACAGAAGGGTAATATCCTTCGGCGACAAACTTTGCCACAACATGGAGGGTGACAAGCTACAGTCCACTCTCCCCCACTACGCATACTTAAGAATTGCAGACGGCTGTTCAAACAAGTGTTCTTATTGCGCTATACCGCTGATAAGAGGTAAAATGCGTTCAAGAAAAATGGAGAACATCATAGAAGAAGCAAAAACCTTTGCACAAAACGGCGTAAAGGAGCTTGTCATAGTTGCGCAGGACGTTACTGCATACGGTCTTGACCTTTATAAGAAGTATGCGCTTCCCGAGCTTCTTAGGGAGCTATGTAAGATAGACGGCATAAAGTGGATAAGACTGCTTTACTGCTACCCCGAAAGAATGACGGACGAGCTTATCGAAACAATAAAGACAGAGGAAAAGGTGCTGAATTATATTGATATTCCGATACAGCACTGCAATAAAGAAATTCTCCGCAATATGTACCGCGGCGGAGATGAACAGAGCCTGCGTGAGCTGTTTGCAAAGCTGCGCCGTGAAATTCCCGATGTAGTGCTGAGAACAACGCTTATAACGGGCTTCCCCGGTGAAACGGAGGAACAGTTCAGCGAGCTTGCCGAATTTGTAAATGATATAAAGTTTGAGCGGCTCGGCTGCTTTGCTTATTCTGCCGAGGAGGATACTCCCGCCGCAGAAATGCCCGACCAGGTTGACGAGGGCGAAAGACAGCGCAGAGCCGATATAATCACTGGCGAACAGGAAATACGCATGGGCGAATATTACGCAGGAATGGTAGGCAATACCTACGAGGTTGTCTGTGAGGGCTTTGACCGTTACTCGGATATGTATTTCGGCAGAAGTATGCACTTCGCTCCCGAAATCGACGGTATGATATATTTCACTTCAACAAAAGAAAAACGCCCTGTGATAGGCGATTTCATAAACGTCAGGATAACCGACGTGCTGGAAAACAATCTGCTCGGCGAGCAGGTATGACGCTGAAAGGACAAACGGTATGAACCTTGCTAACAAGCTCACTATGCTGAGAGTTATACTTGTTCCCTTTTTTGCTTTCTTTATGCTTGCGGGCAGCATAGTTCCCTACAGCTATCTGTGGGCGGCGATCATATTTGCCGCAGCCAGCATAACGGACACGGCGGACGGTAAAATAGCCAGAAAATATAATATGGTAACAAACTTCGGCAAGTTTTTAGACCCGCTTGCGGATAAGCTTCTTGTGGTCACGGCGCTTATCTGCTTTGTAGAGCTTGGCTGGGCGAGCGCATGGGTAACGGCAATAATAGTTGCCCGTGAATTTGCCGTATCGGGAATACGTCTTATCGCCGCAGGCAGTGAAAAGAAGATAGTAATTGCGGCAAGTATATGGGGCAAGCTTAAAACAGCCTCTACTATGGTCGCAATATGCGTTATCATAATAATGCATATACTGGTCGGCTTCGGCGCTTTTACCATGGAAAGCTTCCCCGTACAGATAATAAGCGATATACTCATGTACATATCCTGCATACTTACGGCGGTTTCGGGAATCAAATATATGTGGGACTACAGAGAGGTCCTGAAAACCGACGAGTAAATGCGAGGTATCAGGGCAACACTGCGCAAAAGCCTTATTTTGTGCGGTACTGATTTAAAAAATTCAACAACCCGGAGGATCTATGGGGAGAGATAAACTCGGCAGCCGTCTTGGCTTTATTCTGCTCAGCGCAGGCTGTGCGATAGGAATCGGAAACGTATGGAAGTTTCCTTATATAGTCGGTCAGAACGGCGGCGGACTTTTCGTTCTTGTATATCTGTTTTTCCTGCTGATACTCGGCATACCTGTGCTGACAATGGAGTTTTCTATAGGCAGAGCGGCGCAGAAAAGCCCTGCTAAAATGTACGAACAGCTTGAGCCGAAAGGCTCAAAGTGGCATTTGCACGGCAAGGTTTCGCTTGTCGGCAATTATCTGCTGATGATGTTCTATACGACAGTCACCGGCTGGATGCTGAATTTCTTCGTTTCCACCGCCTCGGGCGAGCTTGTCGGAATGGATACCGCCGCTGTCGAAAACCACTTCAACGTTGATGTTCTCGGCGATCCCGTTTCGCTTATCGGCTATATGGGAATAGTCGTTATAATAGGCGTTCTCGTCTGCTTTATCGGCGTACAGAACGGACTTGAAAAGGTCACAAAGGTGATGATGCTCGCCCTGCTCGCCATTATGGTAATACTTGCGATAAACAGCTTTACGCTGCCCGGCGGTGCAGAGGGACTTGCATTCTATTTGCTGCCCGATTTCAGCGCTATAGAAAAGGTCGGTATAACAAATATACTTGTCAGCGCCATGAATCAGGCGTTCTTCACGCTGAGCATCGGTATGGGCTGTATGGCTATATTCGGCAGTTACATTGACAAGGAGCGTTCACTGCTCGGCGAATCGGTAAATGTCGCCCTGCTTGACACCTTTGTTGCGATAGCGTCGGGACTTATTATTTTCCCTGCCTGCTCAGCATACGGAGTAGATGTCACAAGCGGACCAAAGCTGTTATTTATAACACTGCCCAATATATTCAACAATCTGCCTCTCGGCAGGCTGTGGGGAAGTCTTTTCTTCGTATTCATGTCGTTTGCGGCGCTTTCAACGGTACTCGCCGTATTTGAATGTATCATAGCAAACACCATGGACTTATGGGACTGGAGCAGAAAGAAAGCCTGCATTATAAACGGAATACTGCTGTTTATCCTGTCGATTCCCTGCTGCCTCGGCTTCAATATTCTGAGCGGATTTCAGCCGGTCGGCGCAGGAACTACGATCCTTGATTTAGAGGATACGCTCGTCAGCAACTTCATACTTCCGCTCGGCTCGTTTGTGTTTATACTGTTCTGTGTTACCAAAAAGGGCTGGGGCTGGGATAACTTCATAAATGAAGCAAACACGGGCAAGGGGCTTAAAATAAAGAAGTTTATGAGAGGCTATATGACGTATGTTCTGCCGGTACTGGTGATGTTTGTGTTTATTATGGGTATCGTGGGGATTGTTAAGGGGTAAAAATTAAAATTATATCAAATAACTCAAAGGAGTTTGTATGAACGATAAGCATGAATTTCAACTAGGAGAACTTTTCTGCGGTCCGGGAGGCATCGCATATGGAGCAATACACGCTCAAAGTGACGATGGAAAGTTTAGCATTAAACATAAGTGGGCTAGCGATTGTGACTTAGACACTTGTAAAACATATATAAGTAATATTTGCCCTAATCATCCCGAAACCGTTCATTGTGCAGATGTTAAGCATCTTGATTTATACTCTTTAGGCAAAATTGATGCATTCTGCTACGGATTTCCTTGCAACAGCTTTTCAAATGTCGGCGAACATAAAGGGTTTGCAAACGAAAAATTTGGTCAGTTATATTGGTATGGGATAGAAATTTTAAAAATATATCAGCCAAGATGGTTTCTTGCCGAAAATGTTTCTGGAATTCGTTCGGCAGGCACAGGAGATTTTCATACAATTTTGAATGATATGAGAAAAGCCGGCTATAAACTAAACGTAAATTTGTATAAAGCAGAAGAGTATGGAATTCCGCAAACAAGGCACAGAATAATTATTGTAGGAGTTCGAGATGGCGAACCGAAATTTCAGGTACCTAATCCGTTAATATATAGTGGTATTGATATATCTTCACAGACCGCTTTGGCTAATATACCTGAAAGTGCAACGAATAACGAAATACGAAAACTTAGCCCTAAGGTAGTCAAACGCTTGTCATATATTAAACCCGGTGAAAATATTTGGCAAGCTGAAGAACGGTTGGGTGCAAATTTTCCTGAAGAATTAAAAATACACACTAATACTAAAATAAGTCAAATATACCGCAAATTAGACCCCAACAAACCTGCGTATACTGTTACAGCTGCTGGCGGCGGTGGGACTTTTATGTACCATTGGACAGATAGAGAGCTTACAAATAGAGAAAGAGCAAGAATACAAACTTTTCCAGATGATTATGAGTTTTTTGGCAATTACAGTAGTGTAAGAAAACAAATTGGTATGGCTGTTCCTTGCAGATTGTCAAATATAGTGGCGACTGCTATTTTGAACACTTTTGCGCATATTGAATACCCGTATGTAAAAGCAAATATAGAGGAAGATTAAAATGGATAATATTAAAAATTTACCAAATAAATGTAATTTTATGTTTTCAAGTTTTGATGAACCGATTTTATATGCACCGGCTAGATTACATTGCGAACATCCTTGTAATTCACTTAAAATAGTCACCGCATTTACCGACTGTGAGCGAATTTCAACGCATGCAATTACACTTGCAGATGGTATAAAAAGCAACAAATTTTTACCGGGTGTTACTGTCGACATAATTTTGGGTATGACTAAATCCAGCCTTTCGATTAAAAAACATCAAAATATATGTCGACTACTTGAACAATTAAACAAATCTAAATCCATGCCTAAAATTAAATGTAGATACATCTGCTCGGGAACGGAAGTTCATTCAAAAATTTATATATGGAATCAATGTAGCACAAGTAATACTGAAACTCCATTCATCGCATATTGCGGTTCGTTAAATTATACTATGAATGCCTTCTACAAAAGAAGAGAAACCGTTAGCGTTTGTGATTCAGTTAGTGCATATAATTATTACACCAGTTTATTGCCGGATACTATTGATTGTTTTGACCCATTAGTTTTTGATAAGCTGAAAAATATAAGTAACAATTCTTCAGAGTCGTTAGAAGAAATTGACAACACATACGAAGATTATCAAGATTATGATAAAAAAACTCCTATAGCTGTGTTAAACGTATCTCTTCTAAAAGCAGATGGTAGCGAAACCGGATACGGTTCAGGAATTAACTGGGGCATTCGACCAAACGGAACAAAAAGAAACCCAAACCAAGCATATATTCCGTACAACGCAAAAGATAAAATGCCCGGGTTTTTTCCTGATAGAAATTCTCCCAGTGATGAAAATTGTCCGATTTTTAAAGTGATAACAAAGGATTTCGGCTCTTTTCATATGCGTATGGCTCAGCAAGGAAACAAAGCGTTGCATAGTGCAGAAAACAACTCTATTTTAGGCGAATGGATAAGGAAAAAGATAGGAGCACCACAAGGTGGATATGTAACTAAACAAATGTTAGAGTTATATGGCAAAACTTATGTAACATTTAGAAAATATGATAATGGAACATATTTGTTAGATTTTAAAGGCTCTATAATAAATGTTGGGGAAACCAAGAGCCAAACAGAAAAATA